>CAMKEK010000068.1:0-7041 GCA_946411545.1 uncultured Clostridia bacterium | reverse complement strand
CAGCGGGAGAATCAGAATCTCGCTTCGGAAGGCCTTCTCGGCGGAATCGAAATACCGCTTTCCGTAGCAGATGATCTGAATGATTTCGCCGTTGGCGCGCTGAAGATTGTGCCGCAGATAGGCATAGCTGCCCTTGGAGAACTGGTTGTTCACCTGGATCATGTAGTACGGGCGGTCGGCTTCGGGGACCAGGTCGTACTGAGACATTTTTCCCACGGCCTGGGCGGCGGAGTAGCCCGTGATCTCTTCAAAGTTGCCGTCCACCTCGATGATCATGTCGTCCAGGTCCAGAAGATACCGGCTGCAGTGGACCGGAACGGTGGAACCGCCCTCGTCGCTCTGCAGGATGTTCTGGATAAAGGTCCGGACCTCCTGGCCGTCGGTATACTCGCCGAGGGCGATGTTCGGGTTCTCGTCCAGCATCAGGAGAAATTCGTAGGCAAGATAGGGGTCAAACTGCGCCCCGGCGTTCCGGCGGATTTCCTCCTGTGCCGCCTCCGGCGTAAGCGCCTTGCGGTAGGCGCGGTCGTTGACCATGGCGTCATAGGAATCCACGATGCAGATGATCCGCGAGAGCACCGGAATGTTCGTGCCGGCAAGCTTCTCGGGATAGCCGTTTCCGTCCCAGCGCTCGTGGTGGGAGAGAATCATCGGCGCAATGGGACGCAGCTCGTCGGAGGACATGGCGATCTGGTAGCCCTTTTCCGCGTGGGACTTCAGCACCATCCACTCCGAGGGCGTGAGTGCGCCGGGCTTGTTCAGGATTTCCAGGGGGATCCCGATTTTGCCGATGTCATGCAGCAGGCAGAGCACCTTCAGGTCGGTGAGCTGGGAATCGGACAGACCGATGCGCCGGCCGAGCGCCTCGCCCATCTTCTGGGTGCGCTGGACATGGGCCTCGGTGTCCGAGTCCGCCTCCTGCAGCGCGCGGACAAGCGAGCTGATCGTCTGGGAGTGAAAGGACTTTGAGTTCAGAAGCTTTTTGCCCTGCAGGGCGCGGGTGGCGTTGTCCACGGCCGAGAAGATGTCAAAATTCTCCTCCTGGAACATGGTGCTGGCCGGCCTGGCGGGATCGGGGGTCCCGGACGGTGCTCTGCGGACATATCGGTCGCTGGTCGCGCCCATGCCGTAGAGGACCGAGTCGCCGCAGGAGCTGAGCACGGCTTCAACGTCCGGCAGAAGCTCCGCCTCCGTTTTCCCGGGGCATACGGCGACAAGGTACGCCTCATATCCGCGGACAAAGGTGGCGTCCTGCGGAAGACAGCGCCGCATCACGCGCACCAGATTCCGAATTTTCCGGTCGCCCACCTCGCGGCCGTAGCTTCGGTTGATGTGGCCGAGGCCGTTGATGTCGAAGACCGCCACGGCGGTGGGATGAACGAAGAAATAGGGGTTTTCCAGGGCGAAGCGGCGGAAGTTCTCCCAGTGCTGGAACCCGGTCAGAAGGTCGGTTTCGTTCGTCACTTCCGAGAGCACGAAGAGCTTTCCGATGGTGCCGCCGTGTGTGTCCTGCAGGCGGCGGAAGTTGCACTGGACCGGCTCGGGAGCGGTTTCGAAGAGCTGGGACTGGATGCTGTAGCGGTCCTTGCCGCGAAGGTCCTGCGGAACCTGACAGAGCTCGACAAAGTCCCCGATGTTCATGTCGTCCTTGAAGTCCAGTCCGGCCAGAAGCCGGTCGGCCTTCTGGTTGTGCATGATCAGCCGGTCGCTGTAGTCGAACAGGACGATGCCCTGACCGATGTTCTCGAAGATGGTCATGGACAGGGACTTGAGCATGTCGTTGCGGCGGTAGTCAAACGCCGCCCAGTACATCAGCAGCAGGCCCACGCTGTAGCCGAGAATGGAATAGTCGATGAGCGTATAGAGTTCCTCGGTCGCCGGATAGAGAAAAATGGCGTTGACCGCGACGACGAGCGCGATGGAGGCGATGATGAGGACGTACTGATTCCGGTACTGCCTCGGGGTCTGGATGCTCTTGCGCACCAGAATCCAGAGGGCCAGGACGACAAGGAAATAGGTGAAGGTGAGATGCACGTAGTAAAGCGGCTTCATCTCATAGGCAAAGTGCGCGATGAAGGTGTTGCGCGCCACATAGTGCACGGCGATCTCCCGCGAGATGTTGATCAGGAAGACCAGCGAGTCAAAGCACGCAAAGGCGAAGATGAAGCGGCGGATCAGACGGCTTCCCCGGACATCGTTCAGCCCCGTGAACAGGTAGCAGAAGTGGACCAGGCACACCAGCAGCCAGTCGATCATCAGGAAGTAGATGCTGGAAAGAATCGACGCGTGAAGGTAATCCAGAGTCAGAATGCTGTAGAGATACGAAAGCGTAACGACCCCGGCCGAGGCGGCCGAAAGCCCGAGCCATTTTCCGATCTTTTCGGTCTTCTGGAAGGCCCGGTAGCTGAAGAAAAAGTCAAAAGCTGAGAGGAAAATGCAGACCGTGGAAAAGACTGCGACAAAGCTTGAGTCCATTGGTACCTCCTTTCCAAGGGGGCAGGAACGGGCGGAAAACGATCTTTGTGTGACCTATTCTAACCGATAACGGCGCTTTTGTCCACACTCATGTTGAAAAGCACCCAATTTTGTTCGGAACGGGGGACTCCCGCCCGGGGCCGGAGGGGAGTAAAAAAACGCAGGAAGCGTATTTTCATTCAGCGGGGATTGACTTAAGAAATGCTTAATCCGTTCGGATTTCTCTTGCGAAAAAAGCGCTTTCGTGCTATTATAAGATGATAAATTGTCAGAAGTATGTTCATTTTCGAAAGGCACGGCGCGGAGAGGTCACCATGGGAAAGCAGATATACAAAAAACTGCATCGAAACCGCGGGATTGCCCGCCTGGTTGTGATCCTCAGCGTGCTGGCGCTTGTGCTGGTGGCGGCGGCGCTTTACCCGGTGATCCAGCATTACCGTTTCCGCGCGGATGCGCTGGGCTGTCTTGCGGGGCTGGATACGGCGCGAAGGCAGCTTGCCGCGCAATACCTCTTCAACGGGGAGAACGGCAGCGCGGAAGAAGCGCGGGATTATGTGGGCTTTGTGATGGCCGGCTGGGACGACCTGTGCCCGGGCGGCGGAACCACCTACATCGTCCCGAAGGAAAACAGCGAACTGGACTGGGACGTGGTTTGCGGCCTGCACGGCCAGGACCGGAAACAGTGTACGAGGCTGAACGCGGACTATGTGCTGCAGCAGCTTCGTGAGGAGCTGCGTACCGCCCAGGTGCTGGGCACAAGATATCCCGAGAGCATGACGGTCACGTTGCACCACAAGCCGCTGGAGGCGCAGATCACGGAAGAAGACACCGGCCTTCGGCGCGGGACCCGGGCTACCGTCGGGGCGAAGGGGACGCTGGTCTCCTATGCCATCGCCGGCTACAGCGACTTTGGAACCGGCCGCGGCGTCCCGAACGGTGAGATCTGCTGGTTCTCGTTTGCGGATGAAGAGCACTGCGCCAACTGGAGCGCGTGGGACGGCTGGACCGGGGACAGCTATTCCGATGTCATTACGTCCAGACACTGAAAGCGATTGGGAGGAAGCGTTATGTCCATCTGGCTTAGCAGGGGACTGTTGATCTACTGCTGCGTTGTGTCGGCACTGCTGGGCGCGGTGTTCGGCTCCTTCCTCAACTGTGCGGCCTGGCGCCTTGGGCACGGGGAGTCGTTCCTTCACGGACGGAGCCACTGTACGGCCTGTGGGCATGTGCTCGGCGCGGGGGATCTCGTCCCGATCCTGAGCTGGCTCTTCCTTCGGGGGAGATGCCGCTACTGCGGAAGCCGGATCCCCGCGCGCTATCCCCTGACGGAGGCGGTGTTTGCCGCCTTGACGGTGCTCTGCCTGCTGCGCTTCGACCTGAGCTGGCTTTGCCTTCGAAACTGGATCCTACTGTGCTGCCTGTTCTGCCTGGCGCTGACGGATCTGGATTGCATGATCATTCCGGACGGCTGCCTGATCGTTGCGGCGGCTGCCTGGGTCCTGTTCCTGCCCCTGACCGGGATGGGCTGGGCCGGCGCCCGCGGGGGCCTGATTGCGGCCCTGGTCTTCGGCGGCGGCCTTCTCGGCCTCTCGCTTCTGATGGACCGGATCCTGAAGCGGGACAGCCTGGGCGGCGGCGATATCAAGCTTTTCGCGGTTCTCGGCCTTTACCTTGGCGTGGTCGGAACGCTTTTCATGACGGTCCTGGCCTGTATTCTCGGCCTGCTGTTTGCGGCGCTGCGCCGCGGACGGACGGCGGGGAGCGAGCCCTTTCCCTTCGGCCCGGCGATTGCGGCGGCCGGGGCGGCGATGCTGCTCTGCGGCGAGCCGCTGATCAACTGGTACACAAGCCTGTTTTAAGACTGGATAAAGGATGAATGCTATGGGAAAAACAATTCTGGGAGTGGATATCGGATATGACAGCATGAAGCTGGCGCTGGTAAAGGACGGGAAGGTCAAAAAGGCCGTCACCGTTGCCATGCCGAAAAACCTTCTGCGGGAAGGCCGCGTGGTGTCGCCCGAGAGCATGGGAGAGCTGATCCGCAAGGCCATGAAGCAGAGCGGGATCCGCTGCGGCCGGGGCGCCCTGGTGCTGCCGAACGAGACGGTCTTCATCCGCAACGTGACGATGCCCGTCATGACCGAGGACCAGCTCAAGTACAACCTCCCCTTTGAATTCCGCGATTATATCACCGATGAACTGAAAAACTATGTCTTCGACTACGCGATGGTCACGACGCCGGGCCAGCTTCGGGCCTCGGCAAAGGCCGGGGGCGAGGACCGGGTCGGCCGCTCCATGGAGCTCATGGCGGTGGCCGCGCCGGTAAGCCTGATCGAGGACGCCAGGGAGTATTTCCGCAAGGCCGGGCTGAAGCTGGTCAAGGCGGCCCCCTCCGTGTCCTGTTATCAGGCGCTGATCCGCGCAAGGATGCGGGCCGGAAGCCCCGCCGAGGAATACTGCGTCCTGGATCTCGGCTATCAGGCGATCCGTATGTACATGTTCCGCGGCGAGCGGCATATCGTCACGAGAGAGCTTGAAATCGGCCTGCGCTCGCTGATCACGGCCATCGCCGAAGCGGCGAACGTGGACGAGCACCTTGCCCATACCTACCTTCTGGATAACTTTGAAGACTGGCAGAACAACCCGGTCTGCGTGAACGCCTATGAAACCATCGCGGTCGAGCTGATGCGCGCGCTGAACTTCTACCGCTTCTCCAATCCGGAGAGCCGGCTCGGGGACCTGTACCTGACAGGGGGCGGCTCGATGATCAAGCCGCTGCGCAAGGCGATCGCCGACACGGTGGGCATGAAGATTCATCCGCCTACCGAGCTTGTGCCCGGGGGCAAGACGGTCACCGCCGTTCATGGCCTGATCCAGGCCATCGGCGTGACGATGAACTGAGCGGAGGTGAGAAGATTGGCTGCAGCAAAAAATGACGTGAGCGTCAGAACCGCCGGCGGCAGACGCCGCAGGGGCGCGCTTCCGGTGAAACGGGTCATCAATCTTGCGGAAGTAGACAAGAAGACCATTGACCTGCGCATTGCGATTCCGGCGATTCTTCTGATCCTGGCGGCGGCCTTCGCCTTCAGCAAGTTTGCCGTGGCGGACCGCTTCATCGCCGTCAGCCGGGCCGAGGGCGAGGTGGCCACGGTCCAGAGAGAGCTGGACGACGCCTATCGCCGGCTGGACAGCTTCGGCGAACTAACCGAGCTCTATGCCCACTACACCTATTCGGGCATGACCGACGAGGAGGTCCACCGGACCGACCGCGCGGAGATCCTGAACCTTCTGCGGAAGGTGGTTCTGCCCGATGTCGCGGTCGACTCCTGGAACGTCAAGGGAAACGTGCTGAACATCACGATGACCGCCGACACCCTGGAGGACATTAACCGCAACGTCCAGAAAATCAACGGCGATGAGCTCGTCGACTTCTGCACGGTCAACAACGCCAAAACGAACGAGACCCGGCGGACCCTCACCAGAGGCGACAGGGAAGAGACCATCATCGAGACAAGCGTCACGGCCCAGGTTGTGGCCTATCTCAATCCCGACGAGGGGGTGGACAGAGGATGAAACGGCTGAGCAGAGATTTTACACGCGGTGAGAAAGTGCTCCTTCTCATCCTGGCTCTGGTCCTGGTGGGACTTGCGTACTACTTCGTCGTCGACCGGCCGGTCCGTTCGGCGATGGAGAGCGCCAGAGCCGAGAAGGAGGCCCTGGTGACCGAGCTTACCACCCTCCAGGCGCGGATTGCGCGGCTGGAAAAGATGCAGGCCGAGCTGGAAGCTCTTCAGGCCAATCCCGAGGTCAGCAAGATGGGAAGCTATAACAACAGCAAGGCCGAGCTCGACTTCATGAACGAGCTTCTGGATGAAACGGACGAATATACCGTGACCTTTACCGGGGTCACACGGGACGGCGACCAGGTGCGCCGAAACTTCAACCTCAAGTTCACGGTGCAGGACTTCGCCACCGCCGAGCGGCTGCTCAAGAAAATTTACAGCTGCGACATGCGCTGCCTGCTGAACGACATCAACTATTCCCGAAGCAGAACCTATTACAATTCGACGGACCGCCTGCGCTATGGCAGAGACTACTATGAGCGGGTGAACGTCAACGCGACGGCGACCTTCTATGAGACCATGGTGGGCGGCACGGCGGATGCCGGACTGCCCGAGAGTGAAAGGGCGGCGTCATAGCCCCGAAGGCCCGGCAGATGGAAGCGGACCGGAGACCGTAAGCGGTCGACAAGCGACAGAGGAGAAAGCAAATGTCTATGAAAACTGTTTTGAAAAAACTGACAAGCATGGTGCTGGTGATCTGCATGTTTGTATCACTTGCTGCGCCCGCGGTCGGAGATGCACCTCTGCCACAGCCGACGGAAGAAGCGGTCTTGCCCGACGGAACCACCGTCTACGCGGACGGCAGCCTCGTCTATGCCGACGGCACGATCGTCTACGCCGACGGGACGACGGTGCGCGCCGACGGCACCACGGTGGATGCAAACGGCACCGTCGTTTATCCGGACGGCACCATGGTCTATACCGACGGCAAGATGGTGTATGC
>CAMKEK010000067.1:0-7149 GCA_946411545.1 uncultured Clostridia bacterium | reverse complement strand
AGAAAGACACCGCAGCGGCCGGAGAAGAATGCAATAAGAAAAGGCAGGAACGACAGGGTATTTTCCATGTCGTTTCTGCCTTTTAAGAGCTTATATATCGTGGCCCCGTTACAGGCCGTTCCCGGGGGTTTTTCCGGAATGGGACAGGGCTTGGCCGCAGCCGGGTTCACGGATGCGGTGAGGAGCATGAAGATTATTCCGCCGCGGCTCTGCCAGTGCGGTAAGCGGCGAGGTTCAGCTCCAGGAACTTCGGCGGCACCGTCTCGCGAATAACCGCCTCCCAGTCGATGTGATCAAGCTGCAGAGCCTTCGTCATGGCGCCGAAGAGAACGATGTTCATGCATTTGACATTCCCCAGCTCCATGGCGATCTTTGAGGCGTCCAGGGTATAGCAGCGGAAATTGGCCTCCATAGCCTCCAGACAGCCCTCCGGATAGGTTTCAAGTCCGGCGGCAATGGTGGAAGAGGGCATCTCGTAGTCGTTGATGACGGCGATGCCGTCCGGCTTCAGAAAATGCGCATAACGGACCGCTTCCATTTTCTCAAAGGCCACCATCAGATCGGCGGCGCCGTCCCCGATGACGGGGGAGTAGACCTTCTCACCCCAATGGACCTGGGTGGAAACACTGCCGCCGCGCTGGCTCATGCCGTGGACTTCGGACATCTTTACATCATAACCTGCCTGCATGAGGCCGTTTACCAGAACCTTGGCCGTCAGGATGGCTCCCTGACCGCCGACACCGACAAGAATTGCGCTTTTGCTGTTCATCTTCCGTCCTCCTTCCTGCTGATGGCCCCGACCGGGCAGACCTGTGCACAGACCGTACAGCCGACGCACTGAGTCGGATCGATGCAGGACTTCCTGTCCTTTACCATGAGGGCAGGGCAGCCGACCTGCAGGCATTTGCGGCAGCCGATACACTTCGAGGTATCCACGACGCACTTGCCGATGTCATGCTTCATGCGCTTAATGAGCAGACAGGGGCGGCGCGTGATGATCGCCGCGGGGACCTGGGATGCAAGGGCGTCGTCGACCGCTTTCTGCATGGCCGTCAAATCCTGCGGATCCACGATGATGATATTCTGATAGCCATAGGAACGGAGGACATCTTCGATTTTGATCGCGGCAGCCATGTCTCCCTGCAGGGTGTAGCCGCTGCCCGGATTGTCCTGATGGCCGGTCATGCCGGTGATGTGGTTGTCCAGGACAACGGGAATGACGCTGCCCTTGTTGTAGAGAATTTCGGCAGCACCGGTCATGCCGCTGTGGAAGAAGGTGGAGTCGCCCAGAACACCGAAGACCTTTTTCTTCTGGCCGGAGGCCTCAAAGGCCTTGGACATGCCCATGGCCAGAGAGAAGCCGCCGCCCATGCAGATGCAGGTGTCCATCGCCGTGAGCGGAGCACTGGCCCCCAGGGTGTAGCAGCCGATGTCTCCGGCGATGACAAAGTCCTTCCCTTTGGACATGGTATAGAAGAAGCCCCTGTGCGGGCAGCCTGGACAGAGAGCGGGCGGACGGGAGACCGCCTTTACCGGAAGCTCCTTGACGACGGGCTTCTCGCCGAAGAGCATCTCCCGCAGGCGCTGGGGGTTGAGCTCATACATGTTGCTGACCAGGGCCTTGCCGATACAGTCAATGCCGGCGGCTTTGATCTGCTCCTCCATGAAGCCCTCCAGTTCCTCGATGACATAGAGCTTCTCCACCCTGGCGGCAAAATCGCGGATCAGATCCATGGGAAGGGGATTGGTGAGGCCGAGCTTCAGAAAGGAAGTATCCTCGGGAAAAACATCTTTGGCATACTGATAGGCGATGGAGGCGGTGATGACGCCGGTTTTCGTCCCCTTCAGCTCCATCCGGTTCAGGGGTGAGCGATTGCTGTACTCCTCCAGGGCGGCGAGGTTCTTTTCCACCTTGGGATGGTTCCGATAGGCGTTGGCCGGGGCACAGACATATTTCTTTGCATTGCGCGCATAGGCATAAGGTTCGGCCTCTTCCCGCTCGCCAAAGGTCACAAGGCTCTTGGAATGGGAAATGCGGGTGGTGGTGCGAAACAGCACCGGCATGTCAAACTGCTCGGAGATCCGGTAAGCCTCCTTCATGAAATCGATGCATTCCTGAGAGTCGGAAGGCTCTACCAGCGCAACCTTGGCCGCACGGGCATAGTAACGGTTGTCCTGCTCATTCTGAGAGGAGTGCATGCTGGGGTCGTCTGCCGTGACAATCACGAAGCCGCGGTTGATGCCGTTATAGGCCGCAGTAAACAGCGGATCGGCGGCCACATTCAGTCCGACGTGTTTCATCGCGCAGAGGCTGCGCACACCGCCGATGGCGGCACCGTAGGCGACCTCCGTCGCGACCTTTTCATTCGGCGCCCATTCGCAGTACAGGGCGTCCTTATACTGGGGCAGAGATTCAAAAATCTCCGTACTGGGAGTGCCGGGATATGCGGAACAGACCTTGACCCCGGCCTCATAGGCGCCTCTTGCGATGGCCTCGTTGCCGGAAAGCAGATGCTTGGTCATTGAATCACCTTCTGTATAAATAGTTGTTGGCTTCAGAATAATTTCATTGTACCGAAAGCCTTGCGAAAAGAGAAATAGAATGCTATGATGGGGATATAAGGAATGCTTATATCACGGAGATGACAATATGACCATTACACAGGTTCAATATGCGTGTGAAATTGCCAGACGGGGCAGCATGACCCGGGCGGCGGAGCAGTTCTACATCTCCCAGCCTGCCCTCTCGGAGCAGATCAAAGCCCTGGAAATAGAGCTGGGCTGCGCCCTGTTCCAGCGAAGCTCCCACGGGACGAAGCTCACGGAGGCGGGGGAGCGCTTCTGCAAGTATGCAGAGCCGGTAATCAGCGCCTGGAAAGCTCTGGAGCAGAACTGTGCAGAGCTGAAAAACAAACCCCACAGCCGCGTGCATATCGGTTTTGGGGTTCGGGCCAGATCCAACGGACTGTTTGAACCCATCATGAGCTTTTTCGACAGCCATCCGGAGATCAGCGTCAGCTTTACGACGGATATGAATGAAAACTTCCCGGAGGCGATCGAAGCGGGACGAATGGACATCGCCATCGGCCGCCTGTATACCCAGCAGATGACAAAGCTGACGGGGAGAATCGCGATTTTTCCGCTGCTGACGGAGCCGCAGTGCATCCTGATGTCCCGGGACGACCCGCTCAGCGCAGAGACGAAGCTTCCGTTTCGGATTCTGGACGGCAGGACGGTGATCTGCGGGCCCGAGGAATCCGGCGACGACGCCGAGATGAGAGAGATGTGTGACATGTATCATGTCCGGACAAATCGGGTGCTTCGGGCGGATGACATCAACGCCGTGATTGCCCTGGTCCAGAGAAAGAAGGGCTATGCACTGGGGCCGGTCTCGTTTGCCCGATTCTTCGGCGTGGCGGCGGTTCCGCTGGAAGAGGGGAAGGACATCGCCCTGAACCTGATCTGTCGGGAAGACGAACAGAATGACGCGCTGTTCCGCCACCTGCACAAGCATCTGGAACGCAGTCTTCAGCTGAGAACGGAATAAAAGGAAGGCGGTGTGCGTTTCCGCCGTGATGACGGCGAAACAGCAGCGCCTGCCGGCCGATGGGAAAATAATAGAAAGTGGAATTTTGACGGGAAGTATGATATACTCTGTGCTACAGAGCCACGGTATTTCAAGAATAGAGGAGGACAAAACGAAATGGCAAAACGTTATCTGGCGCTCGTACTCTGTATCCTGATGTTCGCCTGCCTGATTCCCTGCGCGGCTTTTGCGGAGGCGGATTATGACACGGTGACGATTCAGAAGAACGACACGGTGCTGAAGCTTCTTACGGAAAGAGGCAGGGACTATGACACAGACCGGTATGTTGTGATGGTGCTCAACAGAATGTACCGGGAATCTCAGATGGAGGTCCTTACGATCGGTGACACGATCAAAATCCCGAAAGCGGTAAGCGAGATCAAGGGCGAGGCCGTGAATCTGATTTCCGAAAAAGACGGAATTGAATATTTCGTGATTCCCTACAAAATCCAGAAGGGCGACACGCTCAAGAACATCTATAAGCTCTGGGGCCTGTCCTACCTGGAAAACGCCGAAACCATCCAGGCTCTTAACCCCGGCAAGAACCCGGACAAGCTCTCGGTCGGAGAGATCTACAATCTCCCCACCTCGGAGAACAATCTGACGACAAACACCTATACGACCGTCATGTTCCATGTCCTCCTGAAGGATGAAACACCGGAGAGCGTCTTTGCCCGCTACGGCATTGATTTTGCCGAGAAAGAGGCCGATCTGCAGCAGTACAACCGGCTCGCGTTCAGCGAAATGAAGGAAGGGGACAAGCTCCTGATTCCGCTGGTGTGGTAAACAAAGGGGACGCCGGTAAAAGATAGAAGAACGGACAAAAAAAGAGGCCTTTCGGAAGGAGCCGGTGTCATGGAGCACATGACAGCCGCGACATCGGAGAAAAGCTTCAGACCATGAGAATGAGCACATCGAAAACGGTGTGCTCATTCCGGCTTTTCAAGACCCTGCCGCACACAGGTGGACGCGCTGTTGTCACGGATAATATGCAGAATGACTTTACAAGCGGTCGCTTACCATATATACTGATGATACGGAAAGACAGGCTACAGGAATACAGACAGGGGACCACATATGCAGTACAGAAAAGACAAAAACGGAAACGATCTGAGCATCCTTGGCTACGGGTGTATGCGCTTTACCAGAAAAGGAAGCGGCATCGACATTGAAAAAACAGAAAAAGAGCTGCTGACCGCCTACCGGGCCGGAGTCAACTATTATGACACCGCTTACATCTATCCCGGCAGCGAGGCCGCCCTGGGGGAGATCCTGGAACGCAACCGGATCCGGGACAAGGTTAACATTGCGACCAAGCTGCCGCAGTATCTGATCGGCAACCGTCCGGCGCTGGACCGCTATTTCGGCGAGGAGCTGAACCGGCTGCGCACCGATCACGTGGATTATTACCTGATGCACCATCTGACCGATGTGGCCATGTGGGAAAAGCTCAAAAAGGTCGGGATCCTCGACTGGATCCGGGAGAAAAAAGAGACCGGGGCCATCCGGAACATCGGATTCTCCTATCATGGGAATACCGAGAATTTTCTGAAAATCCTCAATGACTACGACTGGGATTTCTGCCAGATCCAATATAACTATCTCGACGAGGTCGCCCAGGCGGGCAGGGCCGGCTTACAGGCCGCGGCGGCAAAGGGAATCCCGGTCATGATCATGGAGCCTCTGCGGGGCGGCAAACTGGTCAATATGCTTCCCGACGCAGCCAGGAAAGCAATGGCCGACAGCGGCCGGAACTGGAGCCCGGCGGAATGGGGCCTGCGCTGGCTGTACAACCAGCCGGAGGTCACGGTCGTCCTCTCCGGCATGAACTCGACAGAAATGGTGGAAGCCAACTGCCGCACGGCAAGCGAGGCGCAGAGCGGTTCTTTGTCGGAAGCGGACCTGGAAACGCTGGAGAAGGTCAAACGCGCCATCCGGGAAAAGGAAAAGGTCGGCTGCACCGGCTGCCGCTACTGTATGCCATGCCCCAAGGGCGTGGATATTCCGGGCATCTTCCGCTGCTGGAACGCGATGTACACCGAATCCAAGAGCGCAGGGCGTACCCAGTTTATCCAGACCGTCGGTCTGACCCGGGAGCCGGCCTTTGCGTCCCAGTGTATCCGCTGCGGGAAATGCGAACAGCACTGTCCGCAGTCGATCCCCATTCGGGAAAAACTGCAGGAGGCCGATCGGGCGCTGCGTCCGCTTCCCTACAAAATCGCAATTCAGGCGGCGCGCGGTTTTATGTTCCGAAAAGCCGCCAGGTAAAGCATGGCCCCGGTTATTACGACAGGATCTTCTTATGCGCGGGATGATCTGTGACGGTTCTGTGATAGGGTCCGTGCGATAATCTCAGAGGATGATTAAAAAGGCTGCGCTGTCGGATCATACCGACAGGGCAGAAATAAGAATCGGTTACAAAAAAAATAAAAGAAAAGGAGATTGTGAGATGAAAAGAAGAAACGTATTGAGCATGCTGCTGATCTTTGCGCTGCTGCTTTCCCTGACGTTTTGTGCCGGCGCTTCGGCATTTGCCGCGGAGAGCAGCGTAAAGCCCATGCAGCAGCTGAAGCTGATCGAGTCTCAGATCGACAGCCTCAGACAGGATAACAGCGCCAGAACCTGGTATTATACGGTTGCGGATCTGGACCACGATGGCTGCCTGGAGTTTGTCGCGGCTTCCCTGCATCCTGCGGACCGCTCAACCAACCTCAAGGTCTGGTCGGTCGGCAGAGACGGCACGACGCTGAATGAATGCAGCCTGAATATGGACCCGGAAGAGTCCTTCCCTGACATCATGACCGACACGGCTGATACCTACCATGTCAAGGATACCGACACCTGGTATTACATGGTCAATGATAACGTTGTCCTCTCGGACAGTGAGGTCTATACCGTCAAAACGGCAGTGAATCTGAAAAACGGAACCGTCAGTTATGACAGCTATGCCGTGGAGCACACCGTCCTGACGAACGGCGTACGCAATGTCTCGCATACGGATACGAGCGGGCTGCCGATCTCCCCGGAGCAGTTCAATGCCGCAGGAGCGAAAGCCTTTGCCGATGCAGATCGGAGCAACTCCGCATTTGAGTGGCTGACCGCCGACAAAATCGGAGACCTTGACCGCCTGACCGAGAGCTATGAAGTCTTTATGGGCACCAGAGAGCCGACCGAGACCTTCCCCGTTCCAAAGCCGGCAGCCCTGGGGGGAGAGGAGAAACCGACTCCGACGCCGGCGCCAAGCGCCGCCCCGGCTCCTCAGCCGACGCCGTCCGCCCCGACCTGGCTCACCATTACCAAAAACCCGACAAATGAGAACAGAACCGTCGGAGGTAGCGCCATTTTTGTCGCCTGCGCAAACGCATACGAGTCTCTGAGCTGGACCTTCGTGTCCCCGGGCGGCGGCGAGTACACGCCCTGGAACTTCCTTTCCGGCTCAAGTGCAAGCATCAACGGAGAGAACAGCACGACCATCACCGTGTCCGGGCTGGAATCCTGGATGGACGGGTGGGGCGCCTACTGCACCTTCTATTACAAAGGCCAGACCGCCCGAACCAGCACGG
>CAMKEK010000066.1:0-7165 GCA_946411545.1 uncultured Clostridia bacterium | reverse complement strand
CGGCCACATGCCCATTGACGTCAAGGCCATGAACATCGACATGCTCTCCCTGTCCGGCCACAAGTTCCACGCCCCGAAGGGCGTCGGCGTCCTCTATGCCAAGCGCGGCATAGTCCTCACGAACATCATCGACGGCGGTGCCCAGGAGCGCGGCAAGCGCGCCGGAACCGAGAACGTCGCCGGCATCGTCGCCATGGCCGCCGCCCTGAAGGAGAGCTGCGACAACATGGAGGCGAACACCGCGAAGATCATCCCCATGCGCGACAAGCTCTTCGCCGAGCTCGGCAAGATCCCCCACAGCAAGATTAACGGCAGCCTCGAGCACCATGTCCCCGGCACCGTGAACATGTGCTTTGAGGGCATCGAGGGCGAGAGCCTCCTGCTCATGCTGGACGACCAGGGCATCTGCGCCTCGTCCGGAAGCGCCTGCACCTCCGGCTCCCTGGACCCGAGCCACGTGCTGCTCGCCATCGGCCTGCCCCACGAGGTCGCCCACGGAAGCCTTCGCCTCTCCATCGGCGAGTACAACACCATGGAGCAGATCGACCACATCATCGAGGTTGTCCCCAAGGTAGTCGCCTACCTCCGCAGCATCAGCCCCGTCTGGGACGAGCTCGAAAAAGGTGAGTTGAAACACCTTATCTAATCAATATTCATTTTAATTTCTCATTTAACATTTAACATTGTAAAAACCCGGAGTTTTTGTATGGCTCTCGATTTCTATACTTGTTCTCCCCGCCGGAGGCGGGGAGAACAAAATCCTAAAAAACCTGGAGGAAAAATTATGGCTCTCTATAGTGATAAAGTAATGGACCATTTCCGCAATCCGCGCAACCTCGGCAAGCTCGATGACGCCGACGGCATCGGCGAGGTCGGCAACGCCAAGTGCGGCGACATCATGCGCATGTATATCAAGGTTGACGACGGCATCATCACCGACGTCAAGTTCAACACCTTCGGCTGCGGCAGCGCCATCGCCACCAGCTCCATGGCCACCGAGCTCATCAAGGGCAAGCCCATTGAAGAGGCCCTGGAGCTCTCCAATAAAGCGGTGGTCGAGGCCCTGGACGGCCTGCCCACCCACAAGATCCACTGCAGCGTCCTGGCCGAAGAGGCCGTTCGCGCCGCGGTGAAGGACTACTATGACAAAAACGGGATCGCCTATGACCCCGAGATGTTCAAGGAGAGCGAGGACCCCCACGGGGAGTCCTGCGACGCCTGATCTTGTTTTCAGCCCCGCCTCTGGCGGGGCTGAAGTACAACTGAGCAAGACGCACGGCAAATGCTGCGACGCCTGACGCCTCAACCCCGCCTGCATTCTTGTATTTCGTGCAGATGACGACCTGATTCCCGCCCTCACTGGGCGGGGGGTAAGACAGTCTCATATTGTTTTGCAGGAACGGCATGACTTACGAGTCGTGCCGTTTCCTGTTTCATCAGTTCATCCGGTGGGATAAACCCCACCAGATCGCAGCAGATCTGAATAGATTGCCGTCGTTTACCGCTGCTCTTGTCCGTCGTGCCGCTGTAGATCGCCCGGATCAGTTCGTGGTGCGTGCGGCAAGAGGCTTGATAACAAATATCTACAATTGAATACATCAAAAATGTAAAACAAATTACCTCAAAAACACAAAACGCGCATTGACAGAGCTGCCGAACTGAGCAAATGATGCGCTCCCAGGTATAGGACTTGGCAAATGTGTTCTTTTTCTGATACTCCATCCATAGGGCCTGTAAATCGGGACTGTCCTCAACCGCCATTAGAATATCTTCTGTATCTTGCAGCAGGCCGATTGATTCACGCTTTTCGGCGGTTGCGGTTAATGCCTTTGACAATGGCAGGCTGTTAATCTCCTGCGAATACATTTCATACAGAATATGAATGTCGTAGAAATCCCGCATGCGGCAGTTGAGCGTGGAGCGGGAGAGAATCGTTTCCAGCTTTTCCGCTATCACGGTTTCCAGCGGGTAGACCATCAGCGAGATGCTCCGATTCTCAAACATGAGCTAATATGGATACCGGATTTCCTGCGACGTTATTGCGTCGCCGGTGGAAATATCCAACTTTTACGGCGTTACCGAATTGTCCAGAAGCGCTTCCAGCGAGAGTCTCACACCGCTGTATTCCATCTCTTCCATGATGTCGCTGGCTCCCTTGATTTGAAATTGAACGCCGTCATCAATTGAAATGGCTATGATTTCGGTTAGAATCTCCTCTACAGCCACCACCTTTGCGCTAATAATAGGCGATATTAGCACAAAAGTAAACAGCAACATACAGATTGTGATCCTAAATAAACATCAAAATACACTGAGCCCTCGCCGAAGGAGGGGGCTCACATATATCCTGTAGACAGAAATCGCTTCCATGTAGTACAATGTATTACGAGGAGGCGATCGTATGGTTTTTTCGATCAGACTTACGGAAGATGAACGTATGCTCGCTGAAAGCTACGCCAAAATCCACTCTTATTCTCTGTCGGAAGCATTTAAAAGAGCATTATTTGAAAAAATAGAAGACGAATATGATATTGCGGTCGCGGAATCAGCTTATAAGGAATATGTTGACAGCGGTCGTAAGTCCACTCCTGTACAGGATTTTTGGAGGGAGTTGGATGAGGAGGTATAATGTCGAACTCTTTGACCGCTTTATAAGAGAGTTTCGCAAGTTGGATAAATATACACAAAGAATCATCAAGGCATGGATTGATAAAAATCTTGTAGACTGTGAGAATCCGAGAGCACACGGAAAAGGACTGACCGCCAATCGCGGGGGTCAATGGAGATATCGGATCGGAGATTACCGCCTTATTTGTTCCATAGAAGAGGAGCGGTTGGTCATTCTTGCATTATCGATTGGACTAAAATAAAGCATACTGTTCTAGTACGCACAAGACCCGATTGCAAGTCCTTTTCCACCGTTAAGATGCCGTAACAAGTCGCGTTTTTCTGCTCTTTTTTGTCGTTTCTTAATATTGATTACTGCTTTGACTCGTGGTATAATCACCTGTAAAATTGTCATAACTATGTTCATTTTTCACATTTTCTACCGGTGCCCCGCCTCCGGCGGGGCGCCGGTAAAGTAAGGATATTACTATGGCCAAACAACCCCGTAACAAAAGACCTTTGATCGAGCATTGGCAGATTATCGCCGTGTTCCTGGCTCTGTACGATGTCGCCGCCATGTGCCTTTCGTACTTCCTGGCCCTCTGGATCCGCTATGACTGCCTCTTTTCGAATATCCCCATGACCTACCGCGGCGCCTGGCGCATGTTTACACCCGCCTATGCCATGGTCGGTCTTGTCATCTTCATTCTCTTCAAGCTGTATAACAGCATCTGGCGCTTTGCGAGTTTTAACGAGCTGATCCGTGTCTTTCTGGCCTCCCTCGTGACGGCCGGCCTGCATGCCTGGGGAATTACCTTCCTCTTCTACCGCATGCCCATGTCCTACTACCTCGCCGGCGCCCTGATCCAGTTCCTTCTTGTGGCCGGGATCCGCTTCTCCTATCGCATGGTCCTCCTCCTGCATAAGAAGAATCTCCGACGCGCCGACAAGCGCGTCATGCTCATCGGCGCCGGAAGCGCCGGCCAGATCATCCTCCGCGATATCCAGCGCATGGAGGACATGCAGGAGAAGGTCGTCTGCATCGTCGACGACAACACGAACAAGTGGGGCCGCTTCATCGACGGCATCCCCGTGGTCGGCGGCCGCGAGAGCATTCTGGAAAACGTCGCGAAGTATAAGATCGAGAAGATTTACCTCGCCATCCCCAGCGCCACCCTCGAGCAGCGCCGTGACATCCTGAACATCTGCAAGGAGACTGACGCCGAGCTCAAGGTCATGCCCGGCATCTCCCAGCTTGCCAAGGGCGAGATCTCCGTCTCCGTCATGAAGGATGTTTCGGTCGAGGACCTTCTCGGCCGGGACCAGATCCGTCCCGAGATGAAGGAGGTCTATGACTTCGTAAGCGGGAAAACCGTCCTCGTCACGGGCGGCGGCGGAAGCATCGGCTCGGAGCTCTGCCGCCAGATCGCGGCGCATCACCCGAAGCAGCTCATCATTTTCGACGTCTATGAAAACAATGCCTATGACATCCAGAACGAGTTGAAGGACTCCTTCCCGGACCTGAATCTTGTGACCCTCATCGGCTCCGTCCGCGACAGCCGAAGGATGTTCCAGGTGTTTTCCGAATACCGGCCGCAGATCGTCTATCACGCTGCAGCGCATAAGCATGTCCCCCTCATGGAGGACAGCCCCTGCGAGGCCATCAAGAACAACGCCCTCGGCACCTATAAGACGGCCTATGCCGCGATGGTGCACGGCTGTGAGCGCTTTGTCCTCATCTCGACCGACAAGGCCGTGAACCCCACGAACATCATGGGCGCTTCGAAGCGCCTCTGCGAAATGATTATCCAGACCTTCGACGCGAAGATCAAGGCCGGACACGCAGACCAATTGCCCCAGCTCTTCACCCACCTTGGGGACGAGACCGACGGAAGCGAAACCGTCCGCAAGGCCTTAAAGAAGGTGAAGACCGAGTTTGTCGCCGTCCGCTTCGGAAACGTCCTGGGTTCCAACGGCTCAGTGATCCCGCTTTTCAAGAAGCAGATCGCCAAGGGCGGCCCCGTCACCGTCACTCACCCGGATATCATCCGCTACTTCATGACCATTCCCGAGGCCGTCCGCCTCGTGATGCTTGCCGGCACCTACGCCCACGGGGGCGAGATCTTCGTCCTCGACATGGGCTCCCCGGTGAAGATCGACACCCTGGCGCGCAACCTGATCCGCCTCTCCGGCTTCAAACCAGACGTGGATATTAAGATCGAATACACCGGCCTCCGCCCGGGCGAAAAGCTCTATGAGGAGAAGCTCATGGCCGAAGAAGGTCTCCGAAAGACCGAAAACGAGCTCATCCACATCGGCTGCCCCATTCCGTTTGACGAGGACGACTTCCTCACGAAGCTTGCGGTCCTCATGGACGCGGCCTATCACAACCGCAAAGACATCCGCGATTACGTCGCCGGCATGGTGAACACCTATCACCCGAATAATCCCCCCACCATCGTGAAGGACGGCGCTTACACCGCCCTCACCGACGAAATGAAGTAAAACACGGGGGACGCAAGAGAATACTGGGAAAATTCTCTGTGTTCTTCGCTAATACACAGAGAACTGATCCCCTGTGTTTCTGTACACCGCTAAACCACCAAGAACTTGAGTGCCGTAGCGCCAAGTATAACTAACAGTGAAGTTGTAGTTTACTTAACACTTATAAGAGTCAGTGCTAGCTTATTTTTAAAGAATACTAAAGGACATTTATTCCACTGACCGGCGCTATAAGCTCTATTCCCGCCTGTGGGTGGTTTTTTTCCCGTTACGTATCCTGATTATGAATCTGAGGGCAAAGGCGGGAGCTGCTGTGCACCATGTGCGAAATGTATTTGCGCGTAAGCAGAGCCGGGGATCTCCCCGGCTTTGAAAGCGGGATGACAGTTAACATAATTATAATTATGGTAAATATAATGGAGGGGTGTGAGCCTGACAGCGTGCCGGCCTATGATGCCTTTGCCCGATCCCGGCTGAAAGAAAATGCATAGATAGAGCAACTAAGAAAGCCGCTGTGCTGCGAAAGAGCCCGGCAGAGCAGGCTCTTTCCGCGCTATTGTTTCAGATGTGGACAACGGCGGCAGTTTTTGGCCAATTTGGTGTTAACATGAAAACTTTTTTCGGACCTGTACAGTTGTTTCAAATTTTGCTATAATGCATAAACAATGTGGAATTGCGCCTGGTGAAACCGGTGATGACCACGATGCTTTTTCCTATTTTTATAGCAGGAGCGGACGATTCATGAGGTATCTCCGTAAGCTTAAAAATCTATTTCGGCGCAAATCCCTGGCGCCATCATGGAATGGGCGCGCCCGGTGCGGTGGCCTGTTCTGGCGATCAGCTTTCTGGCCGTGTTCAGCTCGCTGCTGTCCCTTGGACTCACCCTTGATACCAAGAGTCTGATCGACGCCGCGACTTCCGGGAACCGCTCGGCCTTGTGGCTCTATGCGGCCGTCCTGGTTGGCCTTATCGCGTCAATACGGCTGTGCTCGGTTCTTTCTTCCTGGCTTCGCGTCAAGTCATCTGCCAATCTGCAGAGGCATCTGCAGAGCCTGGTCACGGAAGCGATTTTTACCAAGGAATATGCCTCCCTGAAGGGATACCACAGCGGGGAACTGACCAACCGGGTGTTTTCCGATGTTTCCGTTGTGAAAAATGGCATCATGAGCATGCTGCCCTCGCTTCTCCAGACGGTGGTTTCTTTTGTGGGGGCAGCGGTGATTCTGATCATCTGGGACTGGCGCTTTGTTCTCCTGCTGCTCCTGGGATCCGGGATCGGGGCCGTGATCACGGTCGCCTTCCGTGAACCGATGAAGGCGCGGCATAAAAGAATGCAGGAAGCGGAGGATTCCCTTCACGCCTCGACGCAGGAGACCCTGGAGAACATCCGCGTGGTGAAGGCCAGCGTATCCGAGAATCGTGCGCTGAGTGAAATCAATGAGACCAGAGAGCGTCTTGTGAGCGAGCAGATCCGGAACGGGAAGCTTTCGATTCTGCTCAACAACGGAATGGGCGTCATGTTTGATGCTTCCTGGCTGCTGTGTCAGATCTGGGGCTGTGTGAAAATCTTCCAGGGGACCTTTACCTACGGAAGTCTTGCAGCCTTGATCCAGCTGATGGGACGGATTCAGGGCCCGATCTCGAGTGCCATGAATCTGGCGGCTCAGGCGTACGGCGTCCTTGCTTCGACGGACCGCTTGCTGGAGATCATCGATCTCCCCGATGAGGACGCGGGGACGGAGTTGTCCTCGTTTGATCGGATCAGACTGGAAAACATCTCTTTCCGGTACGATGACGGAAATGAAGATGTGCTTCTCAATCTTGACACCGTGATTCAGCGTGGCGATTTTGTGGCGCTGACCGGCATGTCGGGCGGCGGGAAGACCAGTCTATTCCAGCTTCTCCTGGCGATTTACCATCCCAAAGAAGGAAGCGTTGTATTTGTGAATGGGGAACAGGAGGTTCCTGCCTGCCGGGGCACCCGTTCGCTTTTTGCCTATGTGCCGCAGGGGAACACGCTGTTTTCCGGCACACTCCGGGATAACCTCCTCCGCTT
>CAMKEK010000065.1:0-7229 GCA_946411545.1 uncultured Clostridia bacterium | reverse complement strand
CCAGGCGCAGTCCGTCGATGTCAAACTCCGACACCCAGTACCGCACGGTCTCCAGATGATAGTTCACCACCTGGGGATTGCGGAGATTGAACTTTGCCAGCAGATTGTACCCGCCCCAGTTGTCGTAGGAAAAGCCGTCGCCGAACTCGTTGTTGTTCCAGAAGTTGACGCCGCAGTACCACTCTTTATAAGCGGACTGTTCTCTCCGCTCTTTCAGGTCCCGAAACGCAAAGAAGTCGCGGCCGCTGTGGTTGAACACCGCGTCCAGCACGACCCGGATGCCGTGGTCGTGACAGTGCCGGACAAAGTCCTTCAGATCCGCGTTGCTGCCGAGGCGCCGGTCCAGACGCCGGTAGTCTGTCGTGTCATACCCGTGGCTGCCGGACTCAAAAAGCGGTCCGATGTACAGCCCCGTAACGCCGAGCCGTTCCAGATGCTCCACCCAGGGCCAGAGCTCCCGAAGCCGGTGCTCCTCGTCTCCGTACGGATTCGTCTTCGGCGCTCCGCAGAGCCCCAGCGGATAGATGTGATAAAAGAACGCTTCGTCATACCATGCCATTTTGCTGCATACCGGCAGGCTGTCACCTGCCGTCCTTTCTGTCTTGTTTTCATTCCGTTCCGAGCCGGAATGCGTCTTCCCGGCGCTATGCCCGGAAAAGGCTTTCCTACTACTCTTCCCCCACCGGCACTTCGGAGTCCGTGTCGTCCAGGACGCGAAGCACCACAATATACTCAATCCGTGTCTGTGTGTCCTCCACCCGGTCGACCGCGGCGGAGATTCGAATGGTCTTTCCGTCTCTTCGTTGGAAACGGAGCCATTTTCGCTTTCCGGCATACTCGCCGACAAAGAGCCTGGTGTATTCCTGGTGCGGAATTCCTTTGCTTCCCTCGATCATTCGGCAAAAGTCTCCGTCATTCAAGGCATCTTCCAGTTCCTTTGCATTCATAAGGAACCGGTCCTCCAGCCCGTGGATGGTGACTTCATAGATCAGCTGCTCGCCCCGACGGTGCAGGAAAAGCACGGTGCTGGAAAGATGATCCGAGAGAATGCGCATCTGATTGCGCAGCCGCATCACCTCACTGACATCGATCGCCATACATTGCCAGCAGAGCGCTCCGAAGCGGTCCGAGATCTGGCTCTGTTCCGCGAGATAGATGTAGTCGCCCTGTTTTCGCCGGATGCGAAACGGCTGAATGTTCTCGATCTCTCCGTTTGCAAGCTGCCGGGCCTGCTCACGCATGGACAGGACATCGGCCGGATGTACCATCTGAATCAGGCTGTTGTCGAAGAGAATCCTGATCTCACGCTCACTGTAGCCGGTCATTTTCTGGAAATTCCTGCTGATGTAGAAGAACTCAAACCTGTCCGTCACGTTACAGCGATAGTACGCGCCCGGCATCTCCATGTTGATGACCTGCGTCTCGGTCACGTCCTGTGCCGAACCGTAGAAGACTTTTCCCCGGGAATCGTCATACATGTAGAACAGCCGGAGCGAGATCCAGACCACTGCCCCATTGGGCCTGTAGGCCCGGACAACGCCGCGTGAGCCGATGGCCCAGTGTTCTTCCGCCTCGGCCAGCAGTCTCAGAAACACGTTTCGGTCTCCGGGATACAGGCTGTCCTGAATATGATACCGCCGCTGTTCGAAGGAATCCGGATCAATCCCCACCAGCTCATAAAACTGCTCGTTGAATCGGATGATGTCGACATTCTCTTCCCTGTCCCAGCGGTAGAAGACCACCGGCCCCAGCACATTGTTGAGCATGGTGTCGGTAAAGATGTTGTCATCCATGAATTCGCGGACCGTGAGCTGCTGATTGGCTTTGAAACGGATCCCGGCGGGATCCACAATGGCCCCGTCACCGATCAGATTCTCAAAGTCCTGCGGCGGCATCGGCCGATAGAAGTAGTACCCCTGCATGTACCGGCAGCCCAGCCCCTCCAGGAATTCCAGCTGTTCTTCGGTTTCAACCCCCTCGACAATGATCGGGATAGAGAGGTTCTTGGTCATGTTGATGACGGATTCCAGGATGTTGACGCCTTTTTTGGCGCTGTTTTCCGAGATCTGCAGGAACTGGGCATCCAGCTTGATCACATCCACATTGACGTTCCGCAGCATGTTCAGGGACGAATAGCCGCTCCCGAAATCATCCATCAGCACCTTGAACCCGCATTCCTGCAGGCGGGTGATGGTGTCGCGCACCTGCCCGAGGTCATCGGCATAGGCCGACTCGGTAATCTCAACCTTCATGCAGTCCGCCGACAGCTCATACTTCTTCAGCAGTGCGCTCAGCTGTGCCGGTACATCCAGCGCCGCAATGTCCAGTTGGGACACATTGACCGAAACAGGGATCAGCGGTTTCCCGCTCTGCTTCATCTGACGCTGCCACCGGCAGACCGCCTCCCAGATATGCAGGTCCAGTTGGGTCACCAGACCGTATTTTTCCAGGACCGGGACGAAGACCGCCGGCGAGATGAAGCTGCCGTCCCGGCGTTGCCAGCGGGCCAGGGATTCGGCCCCGATGATTTTGCCGTTGGAAGCGCGAACCTGCGGCTGGAGAAAGAATGTGATTTCCCCTCTGTTCAGGCTGTTCTGAAACTCGAAGAGGATCTTATATTCTTCCGAGCTTTTCCGATGGAGCTTTGCATCATACAGGCTCACGCGCGTATGGGCTTTGCCGTGCAGGCTTTCCGCCGCAAGCGCCGCCCGGTTGTAGTATTCCATGATCTCTGTGCTTGAACCGTCAAAGTGTGCAACACCGAAAACCGGCGAGAAGCCGTCGAGCCGGCTGACGGAGGCGATCAGGCTTTGAAGCTCTTCAAACAGGCCATGGATCCAGTCCTCGTCATAGGGCACAATGAGGCAGAATTCCTCCAGGCCCGGCTGCCCGGGCATTCCGCCCGCCTGCAAAGCAGCGCTGCGGATCATCTCTCCGATGCGTGACAGGAGATCGCGCGAGGCCTCCAGCCCGAACCAATCCGTAAAATACTTGAAATGCTCGATCTGAATGTTGATCACGCACCAGTCGCTGCCGAGCTCCGGCAGGCGTTCCTGGGCAGGGTGAAAAAACGCCATTCCCTCCGGGAGCCCTGTGATCTCTTCTCCGGCAAACGGATGCCGGGGATTTTTTCTTGTCATAGGTACACGCTCCTGTTCTGATTACCCAATCCGCATTTTTACCCTGTTTTTTCTCAGTCTGCCCTTATCTCATCTCTCCCGGCTTTCATCTTCCTCTTGTTCTCATACATCAGGGCGTCTGCCCTCTTGAAGGTGTCCTTCGGTGACAGGTCCCGTTCCGGGTCATACACCGCGAGACCGGCCGCCGTGCAGACGCGCTTCCAGGGATCGGGTGCGTCATGAAGCACGTCCATCTGCTGCCTGTAGTTCTTCAGGAGAGCTTCTCGTTCTTCGAAATCGGGGCCCTGCAAAATTGCGACGAACTCGTCTCCCCCGACGCGAAAGACCGGGCTGTGCCGAAAGATCCTGCAGATCAGGTCACATGACGCTTTCAGGTACAGATCGCCCTTTTCATGACCGTAGCGGTCGTTGATTCCCTTCAGGTCATTACAGTCAAAAACACAGATCGCAAATTCGGGTGCGGGCATTCCATCCCGCTTTGCCTGATCAATTCTCTCTCGAAGCTCAAACAAAAAGCGGTCATAGGCGCCCTTGTTCCTGATGTTGGTCAGGGCGTCCTTATAGGCGCGGCTGTTCAGATCGTTGAAGTTCTCCTTCAGATGACCGGTCAGCTGATTAAAGGTTCCCGTCAGGATACCCACCTCGTCATCCCCGGTATACTCCAGCCGCACATCGTAGTTTCCCTTATCCAGCTGCCTTGCGGCTTCTGTCAGCTTTCGCAGCGGGACCGTCACCCGGCTCGTGACCCAGAAGCTGAAGGACACAAAGACGACCAGAATCAGCGCCGCGGAAACCAGGACAATTCTGGTCATCCGGATCCAGTCGGCATTAATTTCGGAAAGAGGGGCCGTCACATAAAGACGCATTTCGTTGGAGAGAATACAGGCCGCAGCCATTTTCTCCTCTCCCCCATACCGGTACTTCACCAGCGCGACTCTCTCGGAGAGGCCGTTTTGCATTTTCTGCTCCTGAAAGGCGACCGACTCGCTTCCGATTTCCTGCTCCGGGTGATAGACAAATTTCCCGTTTTCATCGGTGAGAAAGGCGTAGCCGCCCTGCAGCACCACCAGGGATTTCAGCTGGGAAACCAGTGTCTGATAGTCGATATCGATCCCGACAACCCCGACGAAGCTTCCTTCATGATAGATCGGCACCACATAGGAAATCATCCACACGCCCAGGTTCTCGTTCAAATACGGAGACAGCCAGCTTGCTTTCCCGCGTTCCTTCGGAATCGTATACCAGCCGACCCGGGCAACATTATCCGGATCATAGGCCTCCACATCGGTCAGCAGCATTTCTTTGAAGTCCCCCTGCCCGAAACGGGAGTACCAGAAGCCCTGCTCCTGGCTGGAAATCTCCGGCGCAACCCGGTAATAATAGGTCATCGCCCCTCGGGTGTTGCGTGCAACGGTATCGAAGATATCCTTCACCCGAATCAGATGATAATGCATCTGTCGGTCGGTCAGCTCGGTCACATCGCTCACATCGTTGAGATCCGTCTCCGTATAACGCGAGACGGTCTCCACCGCCTGAACGACGCTGTTCATATAGGCGTCCAGTTTCTGGGCCGCCCGCTCACTCTGCAGAGTCAGAATCTCCACCGAGCTCCGGTCGCCGATGTCTTTGATGGAAAAAATGCCGACCAGCCCGATGATCAACACGCTGACGATGATCGCAAGCACCGTCGGTATTGCAATTCGATAACGAATGGAATGCATGGTTGCACTCCCCCCTTGTATCAGGACTCTCCGTGAAAAGCATAACATAGAAATAAAAAAGCGTCAAGGAAGATCGCGTACGCATCCTCTGTCCGAAGCGACCTGC
Source organism: uncultured Clostridia bacterium (assembly GCA_946411545.1). Classification (GTDB taxonomy): domain Bacteria; phylum Bacillota; class Clostridia; order Oscillospirales; family Oscillospiraceae; genus Limivicinus. Next base: position 2,262 of record CAMKEK010000065.1, on the reverse strand, counting down.
AAAGCACACTTTTCGGCATATTCACGGTACAAGTTTTCCGTGACATTCCGTGCGGAAGATGGTATACTGCGCGTACTTGAACCCTCAGGAGGTTTTCATTCCATGTCATACAGCATCGATCACTATCAGGCCGTTCTTGACTGCATCGTCGCGGCAGAGCGGGAAGGAGCCGCTCTCATTCTGCAGGCGCATGAAATACTGGCGGAGGCCAAAACCGACCGCCGAAACGTCGTCACGGAATATGACCGCCGCGTGCAGGAGCTTCTGATGGCGCGTCTTCGGGAAGCGCTGCCGCAGGCCCGCTTCTTCTGCGAGGAGATGAACGCGCAGGATCATCTGGACGCCGAACAGCTTTTTATCATTGATCCGATCGACGGAACCATGAATTTTGTCCACGGTTTTCACCACAGCTGCATCTCGGTTGCCTATGCCGAGCGCGGTGTGGTCCGTGCCGGCGCCGTCTATAACCCCTATGTCGACGAGATGTTCACCGCCATCACCGGTCAGGGTGCCCGGCTGAACGGGCGTCCGATTCGCGCGACCGAGGCAGGCCTGAACGAAAGCCTCGTCTGTTTCGGCAGTTCCCCCTATGCGCCGGAACTGGCAGACCGGACCTTTGCCCTGACAAAGGCGCTCTTCGCGGCGGGTCTCGACATCCGCCGCGAGGGCTCTGCGGCGCTGGATCTCTGCAGTGTTGCCGCCGGCAGGGCCGGGCTGTATTTTGAGCTTCAGCTCAGCCTCTGGGATTATGCCGCCGGCGTCCTGATTGCGGAAGAAGCCGGCGCACAGTGCTGCACGATTGACGGCGGCTGCTTCCCCTCCGACGGAAGCAAGACCACCATGCTCGCCGGTTCCCCCGCGGCGGTGACCGATTTCTTCCGTATGCAGAAGTAAGGGATCACGCAGGCTGTTATACTCCTTAACAAATTGCATTGCCCGTATCTCTCCCCGCCTCCGGCGGGGAGAGATCCATCAAACGCCAAAGAATACGGTTAAGCAGTTTTTCGTAAACGATGCCCCGAGGTTCCGAACGAACCTCGGGGCATCTTCTGTCTTATGCTGCGGTGTGTATCCGGGTCTCTTTCTCTGAGACTCAGGCCTCGCCGTTGACGACCATCTTCGCCGCGCGGCGGCCGAAGGTCATGGTGCGGCCGCAGGCCAGACCGGTAAAGAGGTTGGGATAGTTGTTGGCAAAGAAGCCGCCCGTGCAGTCGCCCGTGGCCCAGAGGCCCTCGATGGGCGTGCCGTCCTCGCGGATGACCTGCATGCTGGTGTTGATGCGGCAGCCGTCCAGGGTGGTCAGGTGCCAGGCGCCGGTGCGGATGCCGTAGAACGGAGCGGTGTCGACCGGGGTCATGCGGTGCTCGCCCTTGCCGTAGTCCTCGTCCACGCCCTTGGCGCAGAGCTCGTTGTAGCGCTCGACGGTCTTGACGAACTCATCGGCAGGGATATTCAGCTTCTCGGCCAGCTCTTCGAGGGTGTCGGCCTTCTGCAGGTATCCGAGCTCCAGATGAGAATTTTCGCCCTCGGTCATTTCCTTCCAGCAAGCGTCATAGCCGCGGTTGGAAATAGCGCCGTTGTCAAACGGGAACAGGCGGCAGCAGCCGACTTCTTCAAACTGCTCGCAGTACTGCTTGTTGTTGGCATCGAAGATGTCGCAGTAGGTGTGGAAGGGCTGCATGTACATGCTGTGCAGCATGAACTCATAGGGGCCGGACTCGTTGCAGAAGCGCTGGCCCTTCAGGTTGACCTTCAGGAACGGCTGCTCGCCGAACCAGAACCACTTGCCGTTGGTCTTGTAGCCGGCGGTCTCGGTCGGCAGGCAGGAGCAGCGGTTGAACATCATGGAGGCGTGGCAGGGATCCATCTGGCCGCCCGCCCAGAGCATCGCCTTGATGCCGGCGCCGTCGGACTTGGAACCCATGGGGACGTTAATCTTCATCTTCATGGTCTGGGGCTGCAGCGCCAGCATCATCTCGGTGTTGCTGGCATAGCCGCCGGTCGCCATGATGGTGCCCTTGGAGGCCTTGATGCGGATGTAGTGGCCGTCGGTGGTGTCCTGGGCGATGATGCCGGTGACTCTGCCGGCCGCGACATCGACATCCAGCTTCACCAGGCTGGTGTTGCAGCGGATCTCACCGCCGCGCTCTTCGATGAAGGCCTGCATGTCGGTGTTGAGGGTGACGTCGTCAGGCTTGCCCTCAACCGGGTGCGGGCTGTGGCCGGTGGCGAACGCCTTATCGCGCTCGGGATGCTCCTGAT
>CAMKEK010000064.1:0-7308 GCA_946411545.1 uncultured Clostridia bacterium | reverse complement strand
AAAAGTCCGCGATGGCCGGTAAGCTCAACGGCCTGAACTGAGAACATTCTTGATGAGATGACGAAGGGGCGCAATCTTTGCGTCCCTTGGGCTTTTTTGGAGGCAAATTCGAGATGAAAAAGCTGATGCTCATTGTCAATCCGGTTGCCGGGCGGGGAGGCTTCAAGACGCTGTTCGGCGAGGCCATGCTGACGCTGGCCAACGGCGGTTTGCAGCCGGACCTGTATTTTACGCAAAACCGCGGCGACGCGACTGACTTTGCGGCAAACCATGCGGCCGAATATGACGTGGTTGCCTGTATCGGCGGCGACGGAACCCTGAGCGAGGTTCTGGCCGGCCTGATGCAGATCAAGAATCCGCCTCCCGTGGGCTATTTTCCGATGGGAACGGCGAACGACGTTGCCACGACCCTTGGCCTGCCCAAAAACGATACCATCGGCGCTGCAAAGCGCCTCCTGAGCGGGTCGCCGCATCCCTTTGATGTGGGCGGTTTCGGCGATCATGAGTACTTTGCCTATATCGCGGCCTTCGGCGCCTTTACCGAAGTGAGCTATGCCACACCCCAGGACCAGAAACGTGCCCTCGGCCATCTTGCCTATGTGCTGCAAGGGGCGGCACAGCTCGGAAAAATCGAGAGGATTCCCACCCGGATTGAATATGATGACGGGGTATACGAGGGAGACCTGGTCTACGGAAGCATGTCCAATTCGACTTCCGTGGCCGGAATCGTCCATCTCCGGGAAGAGATGGTGAGCCTCGGCGACGGCATGAGCGAGCTGGTGCTGGTCCGTGACCCCGGAACCATCGACGCCTACGGAGAGCTGGCAGCCGCGGTTCTTTCCAGAAGCTTTGACAGCCGCTATCTGACCATTTTGCACACCAAACGGGCGAAATTTACATTTAAAAAACCTGTCGCCTGGACCAGAGACGGAGAAGCCGGCGGAGAACACCGGGAGATCGAGCTCTGCAATTACCACAGCCCGGTCCAGCTGATTTTTTAAAGGAGACGATACTCTATGAAAAGAGAGAAAATCGCTGCCATCTATGCCGACGCGCAGCACTTCACGGAACAGGAAATTACGGTCTGCGGCTGGGTACGCACCGTCCGCGACATGAAGAACTTCGGCTTTATTGAGCTGAACGACGGAAGCTGCTTCAAATCTCTGCAGGTTGTTTTTGCCCGGGAAAGCCTCTCCAATTATGACGAGATTGCCAGACAGAACGTGGGCGCGGCCCTGATTGTGAAGGGACAGCTGGTTCTCACCCCCGAGGCCAAGCAGCCGTTTGAGCTGAAGGCGAGCGAGATTGCCGTGGAGGGCGTCTCCACCCCGGATTATCCGCTGCAGAAAAAGCGCCACAGTGTGGAGTTCCTGCGTACCATCCAGCATCTTCGCCCGAGAACCAATCTCTTCTCGGCGGTCTTCCGTGTGCGCAGTGTCGCCGCGCAGGCGGTCCATGAATTTTTCCGCGACCGCGGCTTTGTCTATGTCCAGACCCCGATCATCACGGGTTCTGACGCCGAGGGCGCCGGTGAAATGTTCCGGGTCACGACGCTTGACCTGAACAATCTCCCCCTCAAAGAGGACGGCACCGTCGACAACAGCAAGGATTTCTTCGGAAAAGCCACGAACCTCACGGTTTCCGGCCAGCTGAACGCCGAGAACTTTGCCATGGCCTTCGGCGACGTCTATACCTTCGGTCCCACTTTCCGTGCCGAAGTGTCCTACACCCAGCGGCATGCCGCGGAGTTTTGGATGATTGAGCCGGAAATGGCCTTTGCGGATCTGTATGATTACATGGACACGGCCGAGGCAATGGTGAAATACATCATCAACACGGTTCTCGAGCGCTGCCCGCAGGAGATGACCTTCTTCAATGCCTTTGTGGACAAGGGCCTGCTGGACCGCCTGGGCAACGTGATTTCCCACGAGTTCGGACGGGTCACCTATACGGAGGCCATTGACATTCTTCAAAAGAGCGGAAAGAAGTTCGACTACCCGGTGCAGTGGGGCATCGATCTGCAGACCGAGCACGAGCGCTATCTCACCGAAGAGGTCTTCAAGAAGCCCATCTTCGTTACGGATTACCCCAAGGACATCAAGGCCTTCTATATGCGCCTGAACGACGACGGAAAGACCGTCGCGGCGGCGGACTGCCTGGTTCCCGGCATCGGCGAGATCATCGGCGGCAGCCAGAGAGAGGAGCGCCTGGATCTGCTGGAGGCGAGAATGGATGAGCTGGGCCTGAAGAAAGAGGACTACTGGTGGTACCTCGACCTGCGCCGCTACGGCAGCTGCCGTCACGCGGGATACGGCCTTGGTTTCGAGCGCCTGGTGATGTATCTCACCGGTGTCAGCAACATCCGCGATGTGGAGCTTCACCCCCGGACCACCGGCAACGCGGACTTCTGATCCCGATTTTCACAGAACAGATGTAAAAATGTTTCACGTGAAACAATCATCAAAAGAGGCTGCCTCCGAACGAGACAGCCTCTTTTCCAAGACAGGGGACCCTGCATGAAAAAAAGAACCAATCTGATTTTGTTTCCGATCCTGATTGTTCTGCTCCTGCTGCTGGCCTTTGTGGTGAGCCGGAATCTTCGTCTGAGCCGGGGGATGGAAACGGCCGCAGGCGCCGCAGCGGAACCGGTGCCGGAAGCTTCCGCCGCACCGGAAGTCACGCCGACTCCCACGCCAACCCCAACGCCGACGCCGACCCCGGAACCGGTGTATGTCCAGACCATTCAGGAAAACGCGCTCTGGGGAATGATTCCGGATCCGGAGGGGTATCATGAGAGCATGGACGCATCCGATCTGAGCAGTTTTCTGCGCCTGGAAGAGGTACAGGAGCTGATCGGAGACAAGTCGCTGCTCTGGAATCCGGAGATTGTCCGCTATCCCGATACGCCGGTCCGCTGGTATTTTGACGAGACCATCCTCTGCATTGTCTGGCAGGAGGTGGAGGCGCAGGCGGTCGGAACCTTCTCGGAGGTTATCATCGCCGACGGATCCCAGCTGCGGCGCAAAATATCCGCGGATGAGCTCTGGAGCTTTGCCTTCAAGACCACCAGCCAGTTTGCCGCGGAAGCCAACGCGGTGCTGGCCTTTGGCGGGGATTTCTATTATCACGGCCGCGCCTGCGGCATCGGAATCTACCAGAGGGAATTCTACCGCTTTGATCCGAAGACCTGTGACACCTGCTACATCACCTCGGACGGCGACATGCTCTTCTCTTACCGGAACCAGTTTACAGACCAGGCCCAGGCGGAGCAGTTTGCCGCGGAGAACGACGTGCTGTTTTCCCTGGTCTTCGGGCCGGTACTGATCGACGAGGGCAGGGACGTCACGCCGGAACAGTATCCCTGGGGCGAAGTCACCGACACCTACGCCCGGGCGGCGCTGGGACTTCTGGAGCGGCATCACTATCTCACCATGAACATCAACTGTGCCCAGCCGGGAACGGAGTATTATAACCTGGCGACGCTGCGCCAGGAGGCGGACGCCATGCTGAAGCGCGGCTGCTGGAAAGCCTATGCCCTGGACGGCGGCCAGACAGCGACCACCGTCTTCGGCGGCCAGCTCATAAACCCCGTCCAGTTCGGTCAGGAAAAGGAAATCAGCGATATCATCTACTTTGCCTCCGCCCACGGCGGGGACCTGAAAGAAATCGAAACGGAATGAAAAATGTCTTGTTTTTTTCCCGACTCTCCTATAAACTGTCAGCAGAGGAATAAACGGAAAACGGTGGTGATGGGATGAGAATTCTCGGCGCGGTGATCATTGCGGCAGGCCTGCTTCTCTTTGCACAGTTTCAATACCTGCCTGCCCTGATCTGCATCGTCATCGGCGCGGTCTTCATGGGAAAACCGCGGGCGCCGAAGCCTGAGGAGGCGGATGAGGAAGCGGACGGGAAGACAGACAGCGAGCTGGTCCGCGTAGACGCGCCGCTGACGAAGGTGCGCAGTGTGAGCGGTGACCACCGGAGGCTGGCCTTCCCGGTGGACGGTGTCATGAAGAACAACGACGACGGCTCCTCCCGCCAGGATGCCCTCCGCAAGCTCTGCGAAGGGGAAGACATGATGGTGGTGGAAGTCTGGTTTGACGACTACCTCTTCGGCGGAAAGCTGAACATCCGGGTTATGACCGATCAGGGCTGTGTGGGAGAGATCCGCCCGAAGGATGTGGCCACGGTCCGGTCCTATTTCGGCAAGGCGGTCCGCATGATCTACCTTGAGATTGCCAAAGCGGAGGGCGCGGCCGGAGCGGAGGAATACCATGCCGATGTTGTCATCATTGAAGAAACAGAGAAAAACAGACCCAGCGTTGAAGAGAGAGGAAACAGTTGATTACGTGTCATAGAGGAGGAGCATATCATGAAGACAGAAACGTATCGCAGCCTGCTGAGCATCACATTCTGCGTCCTGCTGCTTTTTCTGCTGCCGGCGAGCCTTGCCTTTGCGGAGGAAAACAGCGGAAGCGCAGCATTCCCTTTTCAGATCGATGACCATGGAATCATGACCCTGGAAGGAAGCGGTCTGCTGGATGCCGAGGCCTTCGCCGAACTGGATGAAGATGCAAGGCTCTCCGTGCTGGCGGTCTCGGTTCCGGAAGGCGTGACGGAGATCGGCGACGGGGCTTTCTCAAACTTTCGGAATCTGCGGGGGGTCGTCCTGCCCGACAGCGTCGAGCGCATCGGGGCAAAGGCCTTTCAAAACTGTGAAAGCCTGAGCAGCCTGACCCTTCCGACCGCTCTGCGGGAGCTGGCGGCGGATGCCTTCGAAGGCTGCGGTGCGCTGAAAACGGTGTACCGCTGGTGCGATTCCGGCATCAAAGCGTCCCTGCTTCCGGAAGGAATGAATCTGAAGATCATGCACCGTCCGAACTTGGTCTATGCCAATTACGCCTGGAGCGCGGATGGTACATCCTGCGTCGCCTCGGCGCCCTGCGTCCATCACACGCACGGTCCGATCAATGAGACGGTCAGGACCGATGTCCTGGTCATAAAGGAACCGACCTGTGAAGAGAAGGGGAACGTGGAGGCCGCCGCCGTGTTTTTGAATCCCGGCTTTGGCATCCGGACCCAGGCGGTGACGCTGCCGGCGAGCCATAGGCTGATCCATCATGCCGCGACCGCCGCCGACTGTGAAAACGGCGCGGTGCAGGAGTACTGGGAGTGCGACCTCTGCGGCAGCCTCTTCGGCAATTCCTCCGCCAAATGGAGCCTGAGCGCGCCCGCGGTCGGAAAGCCCCTCGGCCACAACTATGCCTTCAGCGACTATGCCGAACGGCCGACCTGCCAGGACGACGGCCTGGCGCGGTATGTCTGCACCCGCTGCGGAGACGAGAAGACCGAGGCGGTTCTTGCTTCCCCGCGGTATCATGTCTATGACTTTGAGCATCAGGACGGCGCGTGGAAATCCACCTGTTCCCAGCACGGCGGCGTCATCTATCACTGCACGGTCTGCGGCGCAAAAACGGTGGTTGAGCTTCCCCTTCTGGACCACGAGTGGGGTGACTGGGTGGTGGAGAAGGAAGCCACCAAAGACGCACCAGGGCTGATGGTCGTGAAATGCATGCACTGTGACGCCAGGGTTCACGCCGAGATCCCGAAGAAGAAATAACAGAGAAAAGAAAGCCCCCTGACGGAGAATAGAAAACTCTGCGCATAACAGAAGAAAACAGACAGCGGGAACCCGGAGAAGGTGCTTTCTCCGGGTTCTCGCTGTGTTTCCGCCCGCGGTTCTTATCCGAGGGCATCCAGGGTGATCTCGTCTTCATACTGGCGGGTATAGAGCCTCCAGTAGCCCCCGCGCGCCGCCATGAGCTGCTCATGGATGCCCTGTTCGACGATGCGGCCGTCCTCCATGTGCAGGATCCAGTCGGCGTTTCGGACCGTAGAGAGCCGGTGGGCAATTACCACCGAGGTCCTGCCGCGAATGACGGTGTCGATGGCGCTCTGGATCTTCTGCTCGGTGATGGTGTCGACCGAGGCTGTGGCCTCGTCCAGAATCAGAATCCGGGGATCACAGAGAATGGCGCGGGCAAAGCACAGAAGCTGCTTTTCACCGGTGGAGAGAAGGTCCCCGCCCTCCCCCACGTCGGTGTCCAGGCCCTGTTCCAGCCGGTCCACAAAGTCCCTGGCCGAGACCAGTTCCAGCGCCCGGTCAATCTGCTCCGGGGTGGCTTCCGGGTTCCCGTAGAGCAGATTCTCCCGGATGGTTCCGGAGAAGAGCTGCGGCGCCTGGAGAACATAGCCGATCGAGGAGTGAAGCCAGAGCTGGGAGCGCTCGCGGGCGTCCCGCCCGTCGATCAGGACGCGGCCATGGGTGGGCTCATAGAAGCGGCAGATCAGATTGGCGAGGGTGGATTTCCCTGCCCCGGTCTCTCCGACGATGGCAAGGCAGGTCCCGAAGGGAATTTTCAGATTAAAATGCTCCAGCACGGTCTCTTCCCCGTCGGGATAGCGGAAGCTGACGTCCTCAAACTCGATGTCGCCGACGAGTTTCTCCCAGTTTTCGCGCCTGGGATGGAACGCGTCGCCGTAGCGGTCCAGCACCTCCGGACGGTCCAGCACCTCCGGCTTCGTATCGAGAAGCGTACAGAGGCGCTCAATGTTGACCTGGGTGGTGATGAGTCCGCCGACGGCGTCGACGATCCAGCGTACCGGCTCCATCATCCCCTGGGCATAGGACATGAACATCGAGAAGGTGCCGATCTGGGTGGCGGCGATGTAGCCGCCCTTCCACAGCACCAGCGCGAGGGCCATGGAAGAGGCAAAGTGCATGGTGCTGCTGAACAGGCCGCGCAGCCTGGCGGCCCGGATGCTCTTTCGGCGCATGTCCGCGGTGTCGGCGGTGAAATCCTTCTCCATGCGGTCTTCGATCACGAGACTTTTGATGGTGCGCGCGCCGGTGATGCCCTCGTTGAAGTTGCCGGTGATGCGGGAGTTGACCTCGCGGATCTCACGGTTGACCTGTGTGAGCCGGCGCTGAAACAGACTGAAGATCAGCGCCGTGACCGGAAGAATCGCGATCACCGGAAGCGTCAGACGGGTATTGGTCAGCAGCATCACCAGGATCGCACCGATGAGATAGCAGCCCTGCCAGACGGCGTTGAGCAGGGTCCAGGAACAGAGCTCCCCGATGCGGGAGGTATCGCTCATGACCCGGGCGTGGATGTAGCCGACGCTGTTCTGGTTGTAGTAGGAGAAGGACAGCGTCTGCAGGTGGGAAAAGGCGGCGTTGCGCAGGTCCATGTCCACGCCGACCTCAATTTTCATGCCATAGATGCAGCTGATATAGTTGAGCCC
>CAMKEK010000063.1:0-7484 GCA_946411545.1 uncultured Clostridia bacterium | reverse complement strand
GACACAGCCGATCATATCTTTACGTCCGAGCAGATTGGAATAATGCATTGTTCCCCTTCCTTTCCTATCAATATTCCGTTTCAGTCGTCTCTCACCATTCCGTTGACAATCCGCTGAACCAGGATCGGGTCGTATCCGGCCAGGGAAAGGGCCTTGAAGCGTGCCGCATCCTTTCCGTATTTGCCGTCGATGACATCCTGTGCTACCTGGCCGTAGCCCTGTGAAAGGGCGTTTGCCATATGCTGAACACTCCAGTAGTCCAGTCCGAGAGCCGCAATCGCCGCTCGGCTTTCCTCACCTGAACCGAATTCGCCGTTCATCAGCCGGACCGCGGTGATATAGGCTTTTGTGGCGCCGCCGGCGACCTGTTCCAGCTCCTCGGATGAAAGGGCTTTGATCTCACTTTTCTGCTGCATCGTCTTCCCCCTTTTCCATCGCTTCCGGATTCTGTACAGCCGATCCCACAGACGCCGGACTCTTCTCCGGTCCGTGATAGACGAGGCACAGCATGGTCAGATCGTCAAACTGCGGCGCCTCCCCGACAAATTCATTCACCGCTTCCCGGACCGTCTTCAGCACCTCCTCGGGGTTCTCGCCGGATACACCGTTGAGCGCCCTCAGGGTGCGGTCTGTCCCGAAAAGGCGGCTGTTCCTGTCGGTTGCTTCCGGGAGGCCGTCGGAATATACGAACAGGATGCTGCCGGGCTCCAGCTTCAGCTCGTATTCCCTGTAACGGAGGTCTTCCATGCTGCCGGCCGCCGGTCCGTGCCGGTCTTTATAGAGCTCGTAACAGCCCTCGGCACTTCTTATAATCGGATATTCATGCCCGGCGTTCACCGCCACCAGGCTGCCGTTCTTAAGATCGAGGATTCCAAGCCAGACCGTTACAAACATGGACTCGGAATTGTCGACCGCGATCTGGTTGTTCAGCTGTTCCATCGCCTGCTTCGGACCGAGTCCGGCGAGCACACAGTTTCGCAGCAGTGTCATGGACTTCATCATAAACAGTGCCGCCGGGATGCCCTTGCCGGAGACATCCGCGATCACCAGGCCAAGATGATTGTCATCGATCAGGAAGTAATCGTAGAAGTCGCCGCCAACCTCTTTTGCCGGATCCATCACGGCAAAAAGGCTGACTTCCTTCCGTTCCGGGAACGGCGGAAAGATATGCGGAAGCATATCCTCCTGGATCCGCGCAGCAAGCGCAAGCTCCGTGTTGAGACGTTCTCTCTCCGCCGTGATCGCCGCGTTTTCGCGGATATAGTGCTTCAGACTGCGGTCCATTTCCTCCACCGAGTGGGCCAGGGCTTCCAGCTCGTCACCGGTATGCACGTCCGAGACGTATTCTTCCTCCCGCTCCAGGTTTTCGACCAGCGAATCCGTCTCCTGTTTCAGGGCCTGAATGGGCCGAATCACCTTCCGGTTCAGGATCAGGTAATGTGCGACAATCCCGACAGCCGTAATCACGACAATGGTAATGGCCAGCATCACGTAGAGATTCATCTGTGCTTCGAAAATCTCGGCGATGGATACGTCAATTCCGATCAGGGCGGGCACTTCATCCTCCATATACCGGATAGGCACCAGTGCGGTGGCGAGTTTTTCCCCCTCCAGCTCTCTGAGGCCGACGAAGAGCTTCTCCTCCCTTGGAGCCATCCTGTTTTCCAGAAGCTCTGTCATGATTTCTTTTTCCCCCGGCTGGTACGGCCGATGGTCCAGGAATTCCGCCTGGGAGTCCGAAAGGCTTTCATTTCCTTCGGACAGATTGTGATAGATCTCGCTGATATAAACCAGATCGTCTTCCTCCGGAACCACGAGATAGATATCCTTGTACTCCTCGGCATAAATCCCGGCCGTCATGAACATATAGCGGATGCTATAATACTCCTCGTCCTTCTTCTCGGTCTCCAGGAATTTTGTCGGGGCTATGCCGCTGATGTTATCGGCAAGCAGGTGGGCATTGGCATAGGTGTAATCGGTATAGATTTTCAAGGCTCTGGCATACAGAAGCTGTCCCGCCACTATACCGACACCCAGGATCAGAAACAGGCCGAGGAAAACAAGGCTTCGGATGTTTCGGCCGGCAATGGTTCCCCGTCTGGTTTTGATTTTCTCATATACTTTCATGCATTTCCCCCTGCGCACTCACAGGCAGTATACAGAAATGATAAGGATCAGAAAAGTCCGCCCGAATCGCCCGGATTCAGGATCCTGATCCGCAGTTTGTCCAGTCCGCACTTCAGCGCGGCGGCCCAGCGATGGTGACCGTTCAGAATCCTGTACCCGCCGGATGCCAGTTTGGTGACATAAACCGGTTCGGGATAAATCGGTTCGTCCAGGCGCCGAAGCTGGGGAATCATTTTGACATATTCCGAGATGATGCGGTCATTGGGTCCGACCGAAGCTTTTGAAAATTCATCATCCGGGTTGGCGTGCAGCTCTTCCGGCGCAGCGGTATGTTTGAGCCTTTTTTCCAGGAAGCCCGCCCGGACGATGCTGTCCTTTTCTCCGTACTGTTCAAGATCGTCCAGCACATAGGGAAAGAAGGAAGACTGCTGTCCGATTCGAAAGCTGTCCTGGCGATCGGCTTCCCGGCTGATCTCCTGCAGCTTTTTGTTCAGCGCATCGCTTTTTTCGGCCCCGCTCTGATTGGCGGTTTCACTCTCCCTCAGCGTTCGGCACGCGGAATAGAAGCGGCCGTCCATCTCGCGGATCCGGGAACTCAGCTGCCGCATGATCCGGATCATCTGATCCGGCTGGTTCCGGAAGTAGAGGGCCATATCTTCTTCGGTCAGCTCGGTCAGGACCGCCGCATCCTCCAGCACGACAGCCGTCGCCGTGCGCGGAAGGCCCTCGATCATTCCCATCTCACCCAGGAAGTCGCCCTGCTTCAGAACGGCAATCTGCTTTTCAAAGGATGTCCCGTAATCGGTATATACGCCGACCGTCCCCGCCTTGATGACGTACATGGTGAGGGCAAGATCACCCTCCCGGAAAAGAACCTTCCCTTTGGAATAAGTTACTGTCTCCATTTTACATTTCCCCTGCCGTCTCAGCCGTTTGCGGTCCGCTCTCTGTCAACCGCCGCGTATTTCGCGATTCTTGCCAGCAGCTCGTCGTTTTTCTGATACCCAAAGGTTTCCGCATCCAGCGCGTCGCGAACCGTATGACAGACATCGACATACCGCCGCGTGGTACTGCGCAGTCTGGAACACATCTGCATCAGCAACAGCATTCCGCTCTCGGGATTCTGCTCAAAAAAGCCGGAGGCGTCCTCTTCCGTAAAGGTTTCCAGCTCTGTTTCCTCTTCCAGAACAACCGCCGTGGCAGACCGCGGAACGTGGTCCAGCAGGCCCATTTCACCGAAAATCTGGTTCTCCAGAAGCTCTGCCAGTTTTACCTCGTCAGAACTGCCGTAGTCCAGAAACAGGCCGACTTTGCCGCGAAGGACACGGTACATAAATGCGCTCTCATCGCCCTGTCGGAAAACGATCTCGTTCAGGCGGTATTGTTTGCTCTCTTTCAAGGTGAATCCCTTCCCTTTCCCATTCATTTGCATCAAGAGTTCTTTTCAACTGTCCGTTTTTGTGCTATATTGATGCCAGATAACGTGAAATAAACCTGTAACAGTCAGAGGTTTTATCATGAGAATATCTTTTGATCTTGATGATGTGCTGTTTGTCTCACCGAAACGGTACGAAACCGAGCCTGCCCCGCACTTTCCCTTTAATCTTCTTTTCAAGGACCGTCTGCGGAAAGGCACCGTAAAGCTGATTCACGAACTTCAGCAAAGAGGTTTTGAAGTCTGGGTCTATACCTCGTCCTTTCGCTCGGAGCAGTATATCCGCGCCCTTTTCCAGCGATACGGCGTCAAAATCGACCAGATCGTAAACGGCCAGCGCCACGAGAAAGAAGTCCAGCGCGGAAGAAAAACCCGTCTGCCCCAGAAAATGCCGAACTTCTATCACATCTCCCTGCATGTTGACGACGAAAAATCCATTGAAAAGAACGGCCGGATGTACGGGTTCCGGACCTTTCGGGTATTTGAGCCGGACAGCGGCTGGGCCAAAAAAGTTCTGGATGAAGCCCTTCGGGTTCGCAGACTCGAAGAGAAGAACGATGAAGACCGTGATTAATGACATCATATCATAAGACGGAAGCCAAGGCAAGCATGCAGTGTGCTTCTTGCAGCGCTTTCCCCTTGTCCGGGCTGTGACCGGAGTGTGACAAAACATGTGATACAATCCGGTTATAGGATATACAAAACAGACCGAATCAACAACCTGCAAGCGTCAAACACACAGAAAGGATTGAAGATCATGAAAAAATTTATTTGCATTCTCCTTGCGCTTCTGCTTCTGGCGGGCCTGAGCTGCACGGCTTTTGCCGCCCAGGAGGGCATCCAGCCCGGCGACACCATGCCGGATTTCACCGTGGCTCTTTCCGATGGGACCAGCGCCACGCTCTCCGAGCTTCTGAAGGAAAACGACCTTGTTGTCCTGAACGTTTTTGCCACCTGGTGCGGTCCCTGCAAGCTGGAGTTTCCCGAGATGGAAAAAACCTATCAGGCCCATCGCGACCGGATGGTGATCCTCTCGGTATCCGGCGACCCGGCGGATACGCGGGAGATGATCGCGGCCTATAAGGAAGAGAACGCACTGAGCTTTCCGATGGGCATGGCCGGCGACGCGCTGGACTTCCTGAATGTCACCGCATACCCGACCACCGTGTTTATTGACCGCGACGGAAAGGTCGGCTTCTACAAGGTCGGCTCCTTTGTGCAGGAGGGTGATTTTGAGGCCAAGGTGAACACCTTCCTCTCCGACGATTACGACGGAACGCCGCTGGCATCGGAAATTGCCTCCGGCACCTTCCCGATCATTCTGCTGGTCGGGGCCGCACTCGCCGTCATTCTCGTTATCCTTCTCGTGATCGGAAGGTGGTGCCTCTTCCGCAAGGCCGGCAAGCCCGGCTGGCACAGCATCATCCCGATCCTGAGCACGTATCAGGAGTATGCCATCGGCTGGAAAGGCTGGGTCGGGCTTCTCTCTCTGCTCTGCGGTGCGGGGGCATCCGCGATCTATAGACTGCTCGGGCAGACCAATGCTTCATTCCTGCTCGTCCTCGCCTGTGTCCTTGCCTCCTTCGTGCTTCACGTGGTGGAAAGCTTCCGTCTGGCGAAGGCTTTCGGCAAAAAAGGCGGCACGGGAATCCTGTTGGTGCTGTTCCGGAATATCAGCCGCTTCTTCCTCGGCGTAGGGAAAGCCCGGTATCTCAGGGAAGAATAAAAATCACGCAAGTAAAGTCAATCATTAAAAGTCAACTGACTGCCAAGGAAGCTTTTGAGCCCGGCGCTCATCGGCATCATCTCCTTGGCAGTCAGTTTTTTCCATTGCCCGTCTCAGAGCTTTACGGTAAGCACGTTCAGCCCCAGAAGATTCTGGTAGCTGTGTTCCTTCGCAATCCGAAACACAATGCGAAGTCCGATGTTCTTCGCAGGGTCTTCGGGCGTCATCATGAGCTGACGCTCCTGCGGGTCAAAGGGCCTGCAGTCATCCTTAAAGCGGATCATGATATCCCCGTTTTTAAAAACAATCCTGAGATCGACGCTGTGCCTTCTCCGATCCTTCGGGAATCCGTGTTCAATGATGTTCCCGGCCATCTCTTCCATCGCAAGGGCGGCAAATGCCGCCCGCCGGGGATCAATCCCCTTTTCAAGGCTGAATCCCTGTACCGTCCGGGACACCTGAACGACCTCTTCCAACTTGCGGACGCTGAGATCCAGGCGGTCCTCCTCCGCGGCGCCGAATGTATCCGGAATGACCATCAGCTCCTCCATGTTGGAGGGCAGCTTCCGCCGGATGATCCAGGAATAGATGAAAATGGCAGCGGCACAGCCAATGCCGTTTAAAACATTTGCGGCATAAACTCCGTTTAGACCGATTTTCGGCAGGAGCAGCGCGGAAAACAAGACGACAAAGACAATTCCGTCCAGCAGGGCCAGAAGACCGACCAGGAACCTTTTATTCGACGCCTGTCCATAGCAGGCAAAATGCATGGAGATCACGCTCAGCGGCATGCAGAGCGGCAGAATGCGAAATCCCCATTCCGTCATTTCAAAAACCGGGGCGGAAGCGTCCTGATAGTACAGAAATGTCAGCGGTCTCGCCAACAGGATCAGCAGCGCGGAGATCCCCGCCATCAGCGGGACAAAGCGATACAGCGCGTTTCTCATCACATCGGCCAGTGTCTTTCGGTCCTCCTCCCCGATGCTCACACCGAAAACCATCCGTGAAACCGCAAGCATGCCGTTCGGTATCGCCCAGAACAGTCCCAGAAATGAATTCGCCGTGGAAAAGGCGGATATGCCAAGCTCACCGACATAACGGAGAATCAGCGCGTTAATGAGGACACCGCGGAGCGCGACATAGCCGGTGGTAAGGGAATTCGGCATGCCGACCCGGACAAGTTCCCTCAGCATGCTCCAGTCCCGAAGTCTCACATGAAGCCGAAAAATCGATCTTCCGCTCAGGAAATGAGCCGCCTCGACCAGCAGGAAAACCCACAGTCCCGCGGAGGATGCCAGGGCCAGGCCCAGCGTCCCGAGCCGAAACCGCCCCACCAGAAGGAAGTTCATGCCAACCGTGACCGCAACGGAGGCAAGGCTTGCCACCGTACTGCGCCAGGCACGGTTTTCCAGGGAGAGAAATGCGGAAAGCTGCTGGCCCCAAAGCAGCGGCAGTACCCCCGGCACCTGGCCGAGGATATACCGGTTGAGCAGGCGGCGCGTCTCGGGATCCCCGGAACCCCGGCCGGGAAAGCCGGGCATGGTATATGCCACCAGAAGCAGCATCGTCACCGCCGAAAAGAAGCCGGTGCCGAGCATGCTGACCGAAAAGAGCCTGCTGTTCTGTTCCACTTGATTGTTCCCGAGGAACTTGCCGCAGATGATCTGAGAGCCGCTTACAAAAAGCACGGAAACGGTCCCGATCAGGAGCCCGATGGGGGCATAGAGTCCGACCGCGCTCATCGCCTGCGCCCCGATATAATTGCTGGCAAAGAGGCTGGAGACGATTCCGTTGATCTGGCTGACTGCCGCGAGAAGAATCTGAACCGGCAGCAGGCGGAACAGGAGTCTGTGTACCAGATAGACATCCGGCTGCGGTTGTAAGGGAAGCTTTCTGCTCATAAAAACACCTGCCTCTTCTGGTATAAAACGAGTTTACACCAGAAGAGGCAGCATGACAAGCCTTTCTCTGTCTTATGCCCGGGCGGGCGGTATCCTCTGTTTACATCTCTGTCCGCAGGCCAGGTGAAAAAAACAGCCAGGTGAAAAAAACTCGACATTTTTGGAGCGCGGGGCTATAATAAATAAAATGTAATGCAGCTCTCTGCGCATGACGCTGAGAGCAAAGACAGTTTTAGGTTCGGGTGCAGGCATTGGGACAGCCCGCCACCCGAAGGAGGAAGCCATTTGAGCACAC
>CAMKEK010000062.1:0-7601 GCA_946411545.1 uncultured Clostridia bacterium | reverse complement strand
AGGGATTGAACTTGCGCATGGGAGAAAGGCCGCAGCGCTCCATTTTGGATGAAATCTTCATAAAATATCACTTCCCTTGTCAAGTTGCAGCTTATTTTAACAGAAACGCAGAGCATGCGCAAGAGACAGTTGCAGCCCGCAGCATGCAGGAAAGGGGGCAGAATTATCAAGAACCCTTACACAGCAGACAGAAAAAATCGCCGGAGAGACCATGAACAGGCTCCCCGGGAGATTATTTCGAGAAAAATGAATAAAAAGGAAATAGTTTGAACGGTGTAAAAAAACTGTGAAAGATGCGGCTCAGTCCGCCCTGGAAGAGAGAACCGCGCCGGTTCTTGCATCGATCCGGTACTCGAAATCTCCGGCGGCAGATTCAAAGGACACCTCATAATAACCGTGCTCATAATCCACATCGATGTCATAGGCGCCTGACCGGGTCAGGCCGGCGTCGGCCAGCGCGGCTTCAATTGCCGCTTCCCTGCCGATGGTGGTGGACGCGTGGCGGTAGATGAAGAAGCCGCCGATGGCCGCGCCAAGGAGGACGGTAACGATCAGAATTGTAAGTATTTTTTTCATTATTTTGTTTCCCTTTCAAAATTTAACTGATATCGGAGCCGCGGTCAGGCGGCGAGATAGCGCAGCGCGTCCGCGACAGACTCAAACAGCTCGTCATCCACAATCAGGCGCGGTTCCGTATTGAAGCCGCTTACCTCGTCGGTCTGCGCGTCCACATAGATCTCATACTTCTGAAACGGCGTCAGGATCACGATTTCGTAAAAACCGTCTTCCAGGACATTGCGCAGGCAGCGGCTGTCGTCATAGGTGAGTCCGGCATATTCCATCGCGATGCGGCGTGCCTCGGCCGGGGAGCAGATCATATTTTTCATTGTGCTTTCTCCTTTTCTGTTTTGTCTTTCAAAGAGTAGACGCATGAACACGGAAAAGGTTACAGCAAACGATAAAAAATATTTTTCCGCTCAGTGATGCCGGAGATCCATATCGCGAATCACCGTGTAACCGGAATTCGCATTGACCTCCATGGTGTATTCGTTGTCGTAGGAATCCTCAAACTGAATCCGGTAGACGTATACCGCCTCAAAAATGCTTCCGGCATAACGCAGATGCCGGTGGGCATAATCGACGTAGTACTGTTCGGCGGCATCCTCGCCAACCTGTTCCACAAGCCCGGCATAGGCAATTTCGATGGCTTCGGCCTTGGAGATCTTCTGCTTCTCGGATGCGGAAAGATTGGACGGAATGAAGAGAACGGCGCAGACGATGGCCGCAATGGCGAGCAGGCTGCATACAACGATCCCGACCGTGCGAAAAAGTGTCTTGCGGTTGAAAGCCCGGCGGGCCCTCTGGACGGTTTCGACTTCCGCCTGTTCGATTCCCGGATCGGACAAAGCCGGATCATCCAGAATGGCGCTGATTTTCCGAACATTTTCCAGTTCTCTTGCCACGAAGGCCGCTTCTTCATCCGTGGCGGTGCCTTCCCGGAGCTTTTGATATGCCTCTTCAAACGTCATTGTTCTTCCTCCAGAATCTTTCTCAGTTTTTCCCTCGCCCTGCATAAGAGTACTTTGGTATTGGTTTCGCTTTTTCCGGTGATCTCTGAAATGCTCTGTACAGAGAGTCCGGAAAAGTAAAAGAGGGTAACCGCTTCCTTCTGCGCGTCGGGCAGCAGTGAAATGGCGCGATAAAGGGACCGGTATTCCTCTTTTCGTATGATGCTTTCGATCAGCTCTTCACGGTCATCCGCCAGGTCTTCCGGGATCTCTTCTCCGGTATAGCGGCTCTCTTTCCTGCACAGGCTGTAATACTCATTTCGGCAGACAGTCAGCAGCCAGGGCTTGAAGTTTCTGACACTGTCGTCGGACATGGTCAGCGCCTTGAAGAAAGCGGTGGATACAATGTCTTCCGCTGCGGTGCGGTTTTTACAGAGTGAGATCGTGTAGAGCAGCGCTTCGTTATAATGCTGCGTAAACAGCTGATCAACGACGTCTGGTTTCATAATAACAGCGTATCTTTCCGATGGATTCCAGGAAATAGACGCGGAAACAAGGGAAAGGTTACATTCATCATTTTCGGAAGCCGGTCTGGGGAGGGGCGGGCGTTTCGGCAGAGGCCCCCGCTCTGCCTCCGGGATTCACGGCGGCGGAGCGGGGGCTGCGGGCCCGGCTTATTCAAAGTGGGCGGCGACATCCTCCAGCAGTTTGCGGATCGGAAGATGCTGGGGACACATGGCCTCGCAGCGGCCGCATTTGATGCAGTCGGAGGCCTTGCCGTGCTCGAGGGTGAGGCGCTCGTAATAGCCGCCCTGGGGAGTCCAGTCTTTTTCCTTTGCCTCCTGGAGGTCCAGGTTGTAGAGAGAAAAATACTTCGGGATCGCGATGTTCCGGGGACAGTTGACCGTGCAGTAGGAGCATCCGGTGCAGGGGACGGTGATGTTGTCGTTGATGATGTCGGCCGCGACGTGCATCAGGCCCTGCTCCTCTTCGTTCAGCGGCCGGAAGTCCCTCATATAGCCGGTGTTGTCCAGAAGCTGCTCCATGTTGCTCATGCCGCTGAGAACCACCATGACGTTGTCAAGGCTGGCGGCAAAGCGGATGGCCCAGGAGGGGACGGACATGTCCGGCTCGCGGCTTTTGAACATCTGTTCCAGCTTCTCGGGGACCTTTGCCAGGGTGCCGCCCTTGACGGGCTCCATGACGATAACGGGCTTACCGTGCTTCGTCGCAACCTCATAGCACTTGCGGCTCTGGACGCCGAGGCTGTCCCAGTCGAGATAGTTCAGCTGCAGCTGGACATACTCAACCTCGGGATGCGCGGTCAGAAGCTGATCCAGCAGCTCGGGACCGTCGTGGTAGGAAAAGCCGATGTGACGGACCAGGCCCTGGGCCTTCTTTTCCTGAATGAAGTCCCAGCAGTGCAGCCGGTCAAAGTTCTTCACGGACTCCGAATTGACATCGTGAAGCCAGTAGTAGTCGAAATATCCGGCGTCGGTCCGGCGGAGCTGCTCCTGAAAGAGCCATTCGCGGTCCTCTTCCTTCTTGAGCATGTAGGAGGGGAGCTTGGTGGTGAGGGTGAAGCTGTCGCGCGGATGGCGGGAGATCAGGGCCTCCTTCGCCGCTTCCTCGCTCTTGCCGCCGCAGTACATCCAGGCGGTGTCAAAATAGGTAAAGCCCTGTTCCAGGAAGCTGTCCACCATCTGCTTCATCTGCTCCATGTCGATGCTGCTGTCGTCGTTCGGGTCCAGCAGCGGCAGACGCATGAGGCCGAAGCCAAGTTTCTTGTTGCTCATGAGATCACTTCTTTCAAGGTATTATAACATGCAGAGTATACCGGGAAAAAGCGGGATTTGCAAGTGCCGATCTGCAAAGACTTCCGGAATGACCGCGAATCCCGGACAAAACCGGGCACCATGTTTCTGCGCTTGCTTTTTCCAACATGACTCGCTATACTGAAAACAGGCAAATTTGCTCCGGGAGGGATGAGCGTGGGAGATAAAGTCAATACGAACACCATGCTGAGGCAGCTTTTCAGGACAAATAATCTGGATCTGTATTTCAGAAACTATGAGGATGAGATGCAGGCTCCGGATTTCTGCCGGCTGCTGAAAGAGCTGTGCCTCGAGAAAAAGCTGTCGCCGGCACAGGTGATTGACCAGTCGCAGATTGAGCGGACCTACGGGCATCAGCTTTTTAACGGCACCCGCAGCCCTTCGCGGGACAAGGTGCTGCAGCTTGCCCTCGGAGCAGGGCTCGGCGTACCGGATACTCAGAAGCTGCTGCGTGCTGCAGGGAAGAGCCCGCTGTATCCGAAGCTGAAGCGGGATGCGGTGATTCTCTTCGGACTCCAGAAGGGCTATTCCATCCTCGCGGTGCAGGATACTCTGAGCGCGTACGGCCTGACGATCCTTGGAGGACAGAAAAATGGATGAGAAGGACTTCTTTGCCGTTCCGGATCTGCCTGACGAAGGAGAGTATCCCCCGGAACTGAGGGATGGATACGAGCTGTTGGAATGCTTTTCAGACCGAGAGGACATGAGCACGTTTCTGGCCCGGAATCTGGACACCGGCAAACTATGTGTGGTGAAGTGCTATCTGAAAGAGAATGTGCTGTACGGACACAGCGAGCCGGAACCGCTCAGACGGCTTGATGCCGCACCTCTGCCGCGCTTTCTGGCGGAGTATCGGAATGACCGGATGCGCTGTGTGCTGCGGGAGTATATCCCCGGGGAGTCCCTCGACACGCTGGCAGAAAAGAAGCGCTTTTCTGAGGAAGAGGTTCTGAAGATCGGCGTGCAGCTTTGCAGGCAGCTGGATGTGCTGCACAGCATGGACCCGCCGGTCATTCACCGTGACATCAAACCCCAGAACGTGGTTCTACGGGAGGACGGAACCGCGGTTCTGATTGACTTCGGCATCGCCCGTGTCCACACGGAAAAGGAGACGGATACCGTCGCCTTCGGAACACAGGGTTTCGCCCCGCCGGAGCAGTACGGCTTTGCGCAGACGGATGCGCGGTCTGATATCTATTCCCTCGGCATTCTCCTCTGCTGGCTGCTGCACCGCCAGATAAAGCCAGAGAGAGAAAACCGCAGCCCGCTGGAGAAGGTGATCGCCCGCTGCACGGCCTTCGATCCGGAGAAGCGTTTTGCGGATGTCCGGCAGGTAGAACGTGCGCTGCTCGCCGCAGAACCGCGGGCGAGGAGAAAGCGTAGTTACCTGACCTCCGCTGCGGCGATGTTCCTGCTGGTCCTGGCAGTGATTGGGATTGGCGCTTTTGCCCGGGGAAGGGAGAAAACAGTCGTATTCTCACAATCACTGATCGAACAGGCGGCCCGGCTGAACCTCGGTCTAGGCGAGAGGGACAAGATCACCGCGGACTTGCTGGATCAGGTTACGGGCATCTATATCGTAGCGGACACTGCGTATCCGGATGCAGACGGCTTCTATCCCGCCATCGGCCGCTGGTATGCGCAGGGGCAGAGTGTACGCGGTGAAATCACCAATCTGGAAGACCTGAGAAGGATGCCAAATCTGGAACAGGTCTGCATCGTCGCCCAGGAACTCTCGGATATCTCGGCTCTGCAGGCAATGTCAAAGCTCAACAAGGTAGAGTTCAAACACAACTATATTACGGATATCGGTGTTCTGGCAGGGATGGGTCACCTGACTTCCGTCGGCATCAACGACAACCCGGTGCGGGATATCTCCGCGCTGGCGGAGTGTCCGAACCTCGCCTTTTTGGACCTCTGCAACGTGCGGAGCTATGACCCGACGGTGGTGGAGAGGCTTGGCAACTTTGACCTTCTGGATATCTCCAATCCCACGGAGAGCTACCGCTATCTGGACGGAAAGAGTATCCTGGATCTGCGGATCGCGTGGACCGGTTTGGACGATCTGCATGTGCTGGACCGGGTGACCCGCCTGGAGCGGCTGTATATCGACCACTCACAGGTCTCCGATCTGTCTCCGTTAAAGCGGCACACCGGGCTGAAGACGCTGAATCTCGCGGGTCTCCCGGTTGCGGATCTGAGCGTTCTGCTGGAACTGAAGCAGCTGGAAGAGGTCACGATCAGCGCAGACATGCAGCCCGTCGTGGACGCCCTGGGAGACGTGTCGTTTGCCGTCAGGGTCGAATAAAAGAAAACATAAGAAAGCTCTTTAAAAATCGTCGATGTGTGCAGCCTGCACACCAATCGGCGATTTTCTTTTGCTATAATCAATTCTGGATGGGTATAGCCAGAATTCTTCGAAAGGAAGAGGGAGAAAGAAAAATGGCCTACACAGCGATAGAGAAAATGCGCCGGGAGAATGAGAAGCGCTTCGGAGCAGATCTGGGACCGTGGCAGCCGCCGTTGTATACAAACCGAAGGAATCGGAACGATCTGAAATCCGCCGCTCTGCGTTTCCTCCATAACCGCTGCGAGGAGCTGCACTTTGACACCGAAAAGGAAGAGCAGGAAAAAAGCGGAGTTTATCAGGGAAAGAGCATCAGGGCAAACCAGATTCCCTATAACATGGAGATGGACCTCAACCGCCTGTGCCTGGAAAAGGCTCTGGAAACCTTCATCGACTCGGGGGTGGCGGAAGACGCCTATGCCGTGTATTACTGTTATCTGGAAATCTTTTTCGGCCAGTACGGTAACTCCAAGAAGATGGTGGAACTGCTGTCGGAGTATGAGGCAAACGGAAGCTCCCTGCTTCTCAAGCACAGGGACCACTATTCCCATTCCGTCTATGTGTTCGCACTTGGCCTCGCAATCTATGAGACCAACGAGCCCTTCCGGAACAGCTTCAGGGCATTTTATCACCTTATGTCGAAACCGGATCATGAGGCGGCCAATCTGTTCCTCGAGTTCTGGGGACTGACCGCACTCTTTCACGACATCGGATACCCCTTTGAACTGCCTTTCGAGCAGGTGCTCAGCTATTTTGAAGTGGAAGATCAGGAAAGAGGAAAGGGCAGTCTCTTCCTGGCCTATCATTCCGTCGAGGCACTGACGGTCCTGGATGATGAGGCAAAAGCCCATCTTGAGACCCTGTATCACCGCCGCTTCGAGACCACGAGCGAGCTGCTTGCCTTTGATATCACGGAGAAGCTGGGAGAAGCCTACGATTTTTCCGAGGAATACATGCTGAATATCCTCAACCGCAAACCCACGCATCCGGAGGAGTTCGGCTACTTTATGGATCACGCTTTCTTCAGCGCAGTGCGGCTGTACCGGGAACTGGCGGAGGAGCTTGGAGCAAAAAGCCTGACGGAGAAGCATGTGGATGCCCTGTCTGCCATTATGCTCCACAACAGCCTGTATAAGTTTGCCATCTCGTTTTATAAGGATAAAAAGCCGGAAAAGCGAAAAGCCCCTCTTCGGATGGAGCTGCATCCGCTGGCCTGGCTGCTGATGCTCTGTGACGAACTGCAGTGCTGGGACCGCAAGTCTTACGGGCGCAATTCCCGCAGGGAGCTGCATCCCATGGCGGCAAGCTTTGACTTTACGGGACAGGCGCTCAGGGCTGTGTACTTCTATGACGTCGCGGAACAGAGGAAGATCGAAAACTATGAACGGCTGCGGGCAGCGTGGGAGGCGGACCCGACAACGAAAAAGCCACGCCTCAAAGCATACAGCGATATGGCGGGCGAAAAATCCGATTTTACGGCCGATATCGAGAAAATTGTGGACACCGCCGCCATCCCTCTGAGCGTCGTACCGGAGCTTCGCCGCATGAATCGTGAGAACAAGCGCACCTATCTCTCCGGGAGCAATTTCCTGCATTTTTACGATTTCGCCGTTGCCCTGCACGCAAGAAGCATGCCCGGGAAGCCCACGAGGGAGGAGATGGAGGCAAAATTCAATGCCTGTTCATTGGAGTACCGGCTCTCCACCCTCGGCCGTACCCGCCATTTTGCCGCGTACCTGAACGCGATCAACTGCTTCTATACGGACAGACTTGTGGATTTCGATCTGGTTACCCATTTCAGTGCGAAAGACGCGGCGATCTTTGCTCCCATGGAGCACGAGCGCTGGGTGCGCGAGCATCAGGCCATGGGCTGGCGCTACGGAAATGAGTATGAGACGCTTCCGCTGGATG
>CAMKEK010000061.1:0-7718 GCA_946411545.1 uncultured Clostridia bacterium | reverse complement strand
GCCTCGATATCTTCTGGATCAAAGACAAGTCCCTTGCCGATCTGGACAGCCTGCCATCACCTGATGTACTGGCCGATGATATTATCGAAAACCTCCAGAGCGCACTGGAGAGCTTTCAGGAACTGAAGGCACAGTTGAAGTAAGGCCATTTTACAGAAAGAGGTAAATACTATGAACGGTACAGAGCTCATCACTTTTTTGTCAAACAACTTTTCGGCCGTTTTAACCACTGTCGGCGCGATAACAGGGTCTCTATTCACTGCTATTTTTTTAAGACATGATACTGCTACGAAAGAGTTTGAAAAGATAAAAGCAGGCCAGTTTAAAGAAACAGCAGATGCACTTCTCCAAGCTGGGAAAATGACATATACCGAGTATTATAAAGCCAATAATTTCCTCAGTGTCGCTCGGAAGGCGGATGAGTATTACTCTCAAGCACCCCACAGCTCCGAAAAAACTACATATGATTTTGATTGGTTTGTCCGGTTTTATGAGGCTGTTGGAAATATCAGCAATGAAAAAATGCAAGAGATTTGGGCTCACATACTGGCAGGAGAAGTTGATCATCCGGGGAGTTTTTCGCTCAGAACGATTGAAATATTAAAAAATATTGGGAAAAAAGACGCTGAGCTTTTTGAGAAGGTGTGTTCCTGTGTAATTCACTTGGGAAATCATGTTGTTGTCCCTAATTATGACGATTACCTTGCCTCGTGTGGTATAATGTATTCAGAGATCATGCGGTTGGATGAACTTGGCCTTGTCAATAGTAGTGGCTTGCTTGTCTTGAAAGTGCGGACAACAACGGATCAAGCTGTTGTATTCAACAATGATCGCCTCCTTGTTATGATCAAACCTGCAGGGGAGGATGCTGTGAACCTTGACGTCAAGCAGTTCCCTCTAACGGATGTCGGTCGCGAATTATATGGTGTACAGGACATTGCTACTCCTGATTCCTGCTATAATGAGTTTGCTAAAGAACTCTCAAAAAATAAAAAAATCGTTGTAGAAATGCATAAGGTCATCAGAATTCATGGTGACCAAATTGAGTATAATCCAGCTATTATAGTTAATGATGACCAGACTGGAGAATGAATAGTGCACCCGGCAAAACCGGGCGTATTCTATCAAAATGGTGGTACTTTTCCAGGAAAAACCACCCGATTCAATGGAATCGGGTGGTTTTTCTTAGGTTGATCTGATATAAATTCTCAGACGATAGCTGAGTCCAAAGCGGTTTACTGAACCGTAATGGCAGCGGCATCAGTATTGGTTGTACCCGTGTTGTTCCGGAATGCACAGTAGACTTTCCAGCCGTTTAATTCGGCGGGGATATTCTGAAGCTGCATGGTGCTCTGATCACCGCCGGTGATTTTCAGGCCCTGGAAGACAGCCGCGGCATCGGTATAGGAAAGGTCACGGGTGCCGTCCGGGCTGACAAAGTGCCAGACGGCCCAGATCGCGTCCTCATATTTGGCAACGAACCAGGCGGTGCCGCCGGCCGCTACCGTTTCACCGGTCGGGCTTTTGGTTACCTTCGGAAGGCCTGTGGCAGTACCGTCTGCCGCATTGCCGGTCACGGTAATGGTGGCCCGGTCCGTCTTGACGGAACCGGAGTTGTTGCTGAACCGGCAATAGACTCTCCAGCCGTTGAGGGCTTCGGGGATGTTCTCAAGAGTCATGTCCTTGGCATAGCCGTTGATAATCTTCATGGTCGGAAATTCTTTTTCCGCAACGGTATAATCGATATCGCGGGTGCCGTCCGGGCTCACAAAGTGCCACTCCGCCCATGTGGCGTTTTCATATCTTGTGACAAACTGGCATTTGCCGCCGATGGGGACTTTCTCATCGGTGGGACTCTTGGTGATGACCGGAAGATTGGAAGCGGGCTGCGCGGCGGTCGGAACCGGTGTGGGGGTCGGAGCCGGTGTGGGCGCCGGTGTGGGAGTCGGAGCCGGAGTTGGCGCAGGGGTAGGCGCGGGCGTTGCAACGGGCGTCGGGGCCGGTGTTGCAGCAGGGATGGGGGTCGACGTTGCCGCCGGAATCGGAGCCGGCGTCGCAACAGGAACCGCCACAGGAGTCGGTGTGGGTGTGGCTGCCGGGGTCTGAATCACAGCCTGCGTGGCGGCGGGTGCAGACGTTTCCACAACGGTCACGGCCGCTCCCGGTGCATTCCGCTGGAACAGGCCGCAGCCGGCAAGCGCCGTAAGGCAGAAAATCAGAAAGACAAGCAGAGTCATTTTCTTTTTCATATCGGTTTCCCCTCTATTGTTGTGATGGATACAATAAGATATTACACCTCTTCGCCGGATAATTCAACTAAAATTCAAGCGGCGGGCACATTTCCGGCTCCAAACCGCAGCATCATCGCCGCTCTGGCAACAAAAGACCATCAGCCCGATTACAAAGCTGATGGTCTTTCGCAAAAAGAGAAGAAAAAGGAATTGCAGAAACGCTGAAGAGATCTCAGGCAAAGTATTTCACGGCCGCTTCAAACATCCTCAGATCATAACGCCCCGGGACGTTCCGGTACAGGCCGGAACCGATTCGCTCGGCGTGGCCCATCTTTCCGAAGACGCGGCCGTCCGGAGAAGTGATGCCTTCGATGGCGAAGAGGGAATTGTTCGGATTGAAGTGTACGTCCGAAGTGGCCTGATTGTCAAAGTCGACATACTGTGTGGCGATCTGTCCGTTTGCCGCGAGCTCGCGAATCAGTTCCTCACTGGCAAGGAAGCGTCCTTCACCATGGGAGATGGGGACAGAATAAACCTCGCCGACTTCCGTCAGGGAAAGCCATGGAGACTTGTTTGAGGCGATGCGCGTGCGGACGATCCGGCTCTGGTGGCGGCCAATGGTGTTGAAGGTCAGGGTCGGGCAGTTTTCATCCGTGTCGATGATCTTTCCATAGGGGACCAGACCCAGCTTGATGAGGGCCTGAAATCCGTTGCAGATGCCGCAGATGAGGCCGTCGCGCTGCTCCAGCAGCTCGGTGACCCCCTCGCGAACCTCCGCGTTGCGGAAGAAGGCGGTGATGAACTTTCCGGAGCCGTCCGGCTCGTCGCCGCCGGAGAAGCCGCCGGGAATAAAGATCATCTGACTTTCCTTCAAGCGTTCGGCGAAGGTATCGATGCTGCGGGCAATGCCTTCGGCGGAAAGGTTGTTCACCACGAAGATCTCCGGTTCCGCTCCCGCGTCACGCACGGCACGGGCGCTGTCAATTTCACAGTTGGTGCCGGGGAAAGCGGGGATCAGGACACGGGGCTTTGCCGTCCGAGCGGCGGGGGAAACGCGGGACGGAGCGGAGTAGGAGAAGGTCTCCGGTGTGCCGCTGCTCTGGGCAATGTTGCAGGCATAGACCGGCTCGAGCTTGCCTTCGTAGAGATCGAGAAGTTCCTTCCCGTCGACGAACTCTTCACCCAGACGAAACGCACCGTCGTCGGTGACGGTTCCGATGAACTCTGCATCGGGAAGGTCCTCTTTGACTTCCAGAAGGAAAGCGCCGTAGTCATATCCGAAAACTCTGTTGCCATCCAGGCTGTCGGCAAAACGGAATCCGAAGCCGTTGCCGAAGGCCATCTTCATGACGGCCTCTGCGATACCGCCCATGCCGGGGGTATAGCAGGTGACAGCCTTTCCGCTGCGGAGAAGCTCCGTAACCCGGTCGAAGAGACGGATCAGGGAATCCGCCGTCGGAAGTCCGTCGGCGCCCGTTTCCGGAGCGAGACGAACGACCTTGTTTCCGGCCTGCTTGAATTCGTTCGACACAACGTCATGGGTTTTCCCGGTGGTGACGGCGAAGGAGACCAGCGTGGGCGGAACATGCAGCTGCTCAAAGGAGCCGCTCATGGAGTCCTTGCCGCCGATCGCGCCGATGCCGAGCCCCATCTGCGCTTTAAAGGCGCCCAACAGCGCGGAAAGGGGCTTGCCCCAGCTGCGGCTGTCTCTGCCGAGACGTTCAAAGTACTCCTGGAAGCTGAGATACACATCCCGGAAGGCCGCGCCGGTGGCGACAAGCTTGCAGACCGACTCGACGACGGCGAGATAGGCGCCGTGATACGGGCTCTTTTCGGTGATGAAGGGGTTATACCCCCAGGACATGAAAGAACAGTCGTCGGTGTGTTTCTGCTCCATGGAAATCTTCTGGACCATGGCCTGGATCGGGGTGAGCTGATTCTTCCCGCCGAAGGGCATCAGCACCGTTCCGGCACCGATGGTGGAGTCGAAACGCTCGCTGAGACCGCGTTTGGAGCAGCAGTTGAGATCGGACGCAGTCTGGCGAAGGAGCGCACCGAAGGAGCCGGAGACCGGCTTTGCCCAGGGCTGCGGCTTCGCGGCGACGGCGTCAATATGTTTTTCCGCACCGTTGGTATCTAAAAAGGCGCGGGAAATATCGACGATGCGTTTTCCGTTCCATTCCATGACGAGGCGCGGTTCCGCCCGGACGACAGCGACGGGAACCGCCTCAAGGTTTTCTTCGGAGGCGAGGGAAAGGAAGGCATCTGCGTCCTTTGCCTCGACCACGA
Organism: uncultured Clostridia bacterium; assembly: GCA_946411545.1. GTDB lineage: Bacteria > Bacillota > Clostridia > Oscillospirales > Oscillospiraceae > Limivicinus. The sequence goes on along the minus strand of CAMKEK010000061.1, from coordinate 3,198 downwards.
CCGCCATACGCTCCTGGCTCTCACTGATGGCGAGCTCCGTGCCGTCCAGCCCGTCGTATTTTTTGGGGACTGCGTTGAGGTTGATGCAGAGCCCTTCTGCCAGTTCGCCGATGGCGACAGACACACCGCCCGCGCCGAAGTCATTGCAGCGCTTGATCATCCGGGAAGCAGCGGGATTGCGGAAAAGCCGCTGCAGCTTGCGTTCCTCGGGGGCGTTGCCCTTCTGGACTTCCGCGCCGCAGGTCTCTACCGACTGGGTGTTGTGCGCCTTGCTGGAGCCGGTGGCGCCGCCGATGCCGTCGCGCCCCGTTCTGCCGCCCAGAAGAATCACCACGTCTCCGGGAGCCGGGCGCTCTCTGCGGACATTTTCCTGCGGTGCGGCGGCGATGACCGCGCCGATTTCCATACGCTTGGCGGCGTAGCCCGGATGATAGAGTTCATCCACGATGCCGGTGGCCAGACCGATCTGGTTGCCGTAAGACGAATAGCCCGCTGCGGCGGTTGTCACCAGCTTGCGCTGGGGGAGCTTGCCGGGCATGGTTTCGGAGACCGGCTTCAGGGGATCGGCGGCTCCGGTGACGCGCATGGCACCGTAGACATACGAGCGTCCGGAGAGCGGGTCGCGGATCGCGCCGCCGATGCAGGTGGCGGCTCCGCCAAAGGGCTCGATCTCCGTCGGATGGTTGTGGGTTTCATTCTTGAAGAGCAGCAGCCAGGGTTCCCGAACGCCGTCGGCCTCCACCTCGATCTTGACGGTGCAGGCGTTGATTTCCTCCGACTCGTCCAGCTTCGGGAGTTTTCCGGCCTTCTTCAGGGCCTTGACCGAAATTGTTGCCAGATCCATCAGGCAGATGGGCTTCGTGCGCTTCAATGCTGCGCGGGTATCCAGATAGTCCTGCCAGGCCTTCTCCAGAAGCGCGTCCTCAAACCGAACGCTGTCGATGATCGTGTTGAAGGTGGTATGGCGGCAGTGATCGGACCAGTAGGTATCCAGAACACGGACCTCGGTGATGGTGGGATCGCGCTTCTCTTCGTCACGGAAATACTTCTGACAGAAGGCAATGTCATCCGCGTCCATGGCAAGGCCGTAGCTGCGGACAAAGTCCTCCAGAGCGGAACGGTCCAGCGTGCGGAAGCCGTCCAGAATGGCGACTTCGGTGGGGATCTCATACCGGACCCGAAGGGTTTCCGGCTTTTCCAGCGCGGCTTCGCGCGCTTCCACCGGGTTGATGACATACTTTTTAATCTCCGCAAGCTCGGCATCCGTCAGGGTGCCGTAGAGCGCGTACACTCTGGCGGAGCGGACGAGGGGGCGCTCCCCCTGGGAGAGAATCTGGATGCACTGGGCCGCGGAGTCCGCGCGCTGGTCAAACTGTCCGGGGAGGTATTCCACGGCAAAAACAGCGGCGTCGCCGAGATCCGGCTCCTCGCTCACAAGATCGAGCTGGGGCTCTGAAAAGACGGTCCTGACCGCATAGCGGAACAGCTCTTCCGAAATCTCTTCCGCGTCATAGCGATTCAGCAGGCGCACCTTGTTCAGACCCTGAATGCCGAGGAGACCGCGCGCTTCATTCAGAAGGGCCTGGGCTTCATTGTCCAGACCGGGTTTCTTCTCGACAAATATACGATAAACCACGTTATTCTCCCTTCACAGCACGCAGGGCGCGCTGTCCGATGTCTTTGCGGCAGTAGGCGTTTTCAAAGTGTACCTGGGAAGAAAGCACATAGGCGTCTTTGATCGCCTCTTTCAGTGTATCCGCGACAGCGGTGCAGCCGACGACACGGCCGCCGTTTGTGACAAGCTGCCCGTCTTTCAGTGCGGCGCCGGCGACGTAGACCTGTTCCCGGACAGCCTCCGGAATCTCCAGCGGGAAGCCTTTTTCATAGTGCTCGGGATAGCCCTTCGACGCGAGGATGACGCAGCAGGCGTGCCGGTCGGAAAACTTCACTTCGACCTCGCTGAGCTTTTCCTCCGTAACCGCCCGCATGATCGTGAAGAGGTCGCTTTCCAGAAGCGGGAGCACCACCTGGGTTTCCGGATCACCGAAGCGGCAGTTGTATTCAATCACCTTCGGACCGTCTTTGGTGATCATCAGACCAAAGTAGAGACAGCCCTTGAAGCTGCGGCCCTCCGCGTTCATGGCGCGCATGGTCGGAAGGAAGATCTCTTCCATGCAGCGGGCCGCGACTTCCGGGGTGTAATACGGATTCGGCGCGACCGTGCCCATTCCGCCGGTGTTGAGGCCGGTATCGTTGTCTCCGGCGCGCTTGTGGTCCATGCTGGAAACCATGGGGACGATGGTTTTTCCGTCGGTAAAGGAGAGCACCGAGACCTCCGGCCCTTCGAGGTATTCCTCGATCACGATCTGATCTCCGCTGTGCCCGAACTTCTTGTCCTGCATCATCTCCCGCACGGCCTGAAAAGCCTCTTCCCGGGTTTGGGCAATGATGACGCCTTTTCCGAGGGCAAGACCGTCGGCCTTGATCACCGTCGGAACGGGGGCGGTTTCCAGATAGCGCAGAGCCTCCTGCATATCGGTGAAGACCTCATAGTGCGCGGTGGGAATGCCGTATTTTTTCATCAGGTTTTTGGAGAAGACCTTGCTGCCCTCAATGATGGCCGCCTCGCTGCGGGGACCGAAGCAGGGGACTCCGACCTCTTCCAGCGCGTCGACACAGCCGAGGACCAGGGGATCATCCGGCGTCACCACGGCATAGTCGATCTCGTTGGACACGGCAAAGGTGACGATGGAGGCGATATCCTTGGCGCCGATCGGGACACACTCCGCGTCCTGCGCCATGCCGCCGTTGCCAGGCAGCGCAAAAATCTGCGTGATTTCGGGATTTTCTTTTAATTTCCGAATGACGGTATGCTCACGGCCGCCGCCGCCTACAACCAGTACTTTCATTGTTTCCTGATTCCCCGGATCAATGATGGAACAGTCGCATGCCGGTGAAGGCCATGACCATGCCATACTTGTCCGCCGTCTCAATTACGTTGTCGTCACGGATCGAGCCGCCCGGCTCGGCGATGTACTGGACACCGGATTTGTGGGCGCGCTCGACATTGTCGCCGAAGGGGAAGAACGCGTCGGAGCCGCAGGTCACGCCGCTCTGGGTTGCGATCCAGGTTTTCTTCTCCACAAGGGTGAGAACCTCGGGACGGACCTTGAAGCGGGTCTGCCATACGCCGTCGGC
>CAMKEK010000060.1:0-7776 GCA_946411545.1 uncultured Clostridia bacterium | reverse complement strand
GCAGACGGAAAGCGCTTAAGCGGATACCGGAATTGAAAAGAGGCATGTTATGTTGTATAATCAATCGACATAAGGCGGGAATCTGTCGAGGAAACCGCTTGAGCATTGGAAAAACCGGGATAAAACGCGAAAAGGATGGAAAACACGAGGACTGCGGAGAAAGAAGCAGAGATCGTGAGTACGAAAACGGTATGAAGAATCAGAATACTCCGAATACAGGGATAGAATCGAAGAAAACCGCATCCGCCGGCAAGCGCCGCCGGATGTCTCTGGCGGTTCAGGTCAATCTCCTGATCGTTGCCATTACACTCGGCATCTCCCTGCTGCTGGTAGCGATCAGCGCTGCGGATTATCGCAGGGCGATCCTGGATCCGTTTACAATCAAACTGTCGGAATACGAAGTGAAAGAGGAAGACTATGCGCCTTATCTGTCCTACTTCGCCGAGCTTTTCAGCACGGAAGAAATGCAGGCGGCGCGGGACTCTTACGATACACAGGACGATTATTTCCTGGACTGGATAAATGAGACACCCTCCTTTACGGACGATGACCCCGTGTATGGCAGAGAGAGCCTTTTCTTTGACATCATCGCCTATGATCTGTCGGTCAAAGATACCATGGAGGCCATCGATCTTGATACGGTCGGTGCCGAAGTGCTGAAGGACGGAAGAGTATACCGGGTATCCTACGATGAGAAGGGCGGCAGCGACAGCGACTGGCTTTACAATTTCGGACTCGAAGAAAGCTTTTTTGAACTGCCGCCGACAGCTTTTTTGACTCCTTGTATGGTAACGACTCCAACGGACTATGAGCTTCTGCGCTGTGTGGTTTTTGACCTGGGCAGTGCGGAGGGCCGGCTCTGGCTGGGATATGATATGACAGAGGCGGTGAAGGAATACCGCGGGTTTGTGACACGGGGCATTCTGTATGTCCTTGCCCTGACGGCAGCGGCGTCCATTGTCTGCATCTGCCTGCTGCGACGCTATATCACAAAGCCGATCGCCGCGCTTTCGCAGGCGGCGATGGAGTTTGCGCCGGAGGAAGACGGAACCCTGTCCGCAGACAGAATCAGCCGGGTTGAGATTCCGGTGCGAAATGAGCTGGGTGATCTCAGCCGGGAAATTCGATCCATGCAGACCAGAATCGTGGAAAACACCGAGAACCTCAGAACGCTGACATCGGAAAAAGAACGGATCAAAACCGAATTGAACATGGCGACCCAGATACAGAACAGCATGTTGCCCAACATTTTCCCGCCCTTCCCGGAGAGAAAAGAATTCGATCTTTACGCGACCATGAGACCGGCCAGAGAAGTCGGCGGTGATTTCTACGACTTCTTCATGATCGATGAGGATCATCTGGCATTGGTGATGGCGGATGTGAGCGGGAAAGGCGTGCCAGGGGCACTGTTCATGATGGTGTCCAAAGTGATCCTGAAAAACAACGCCATGCTCGGCAAGTCGGTCGGAGAGATCCTTGCGATGACGAATGATCTGATCTGCGCAAACAATCGGATGGAGATGTTTGTGACGGTCTGGATGGGAATCCTTGAGATCAGCACCGGTAAGATCAGGGCGGCGAATGCCGGACATGAGTATCCGGCGGTTATGCAGGACGGATGTTTCCGGCTGTGCAGGGACCGACACAGTTTTGTGATCGGGGGACTGGCCAACGTAAGCTATCGGGAATATGAACTGCAGCTGGAGAAAGGGGATAAGCTCTTCCTGTACACAGACGGTGTTACGGAAGCGACCGACGAAAAGGGAGAGCTGTTCGGCACCGAAAGGATGCTTGAAGCGCTGAACGCCCACGCCGATGCCTCCCCCAGAGAGATCCTTGCCGGGGTGAAAGACGCGGTGGATGCCTTCGTCGGAGACGCGGAACAGTTTGATGACATGACCATGCTGTGCCTCAAGTATAAGGGCCCCGAAACGGCTCTGTAAGAATCAATGCCGAGCCGGAGAGCGGCATTGATTCTTATAGATTGGCCCTTGCGCTGAGTGTCCATTTCACATATAATAAGCACAATATGCGCGGAATCGAATGACAGAGAGTGATTATCACAGTATGAATTTTATTTCTTTTCAATTTGCTGCCTTCCTTGTCATTACAGCATGCGTCTACTATGCTTTTCCCAAAAAGAAATACCAATGGATTGTCCTGCTGACAGCAAGCTGGGTTTTCTATCTTGCGGCCGGCGTACGATATGCGTTCTATCTCCTGTTTACGTCTCTGACAAGCTATTTTGCCGCTCTGTGGATTGACCGGACACTGGCGGAATCAAAAGCGCGGCTGAAAGCGAACAAAGAGACCTGGGACAGAGAACAGAAGAAGGCGCAGAAAGAGATCACGGGCAGGAAAACGCATCGGATGCTGGCCCTGGTCCTTGTGCTGAATTTCGGTGTTCTGTTCTTCCTGAAATATGTCCCGACATTTCTGCCTGCAGCCGGAAATCTGTTCGGGTTTTCTGACCTGACCCTCAGAATCGTCCTGCCGCTGGGGATCTCGTTCTACACCTTCCAGGCAATGGGCTATGTCATTGATGTCTGCCGCGGAGACATCCGGGCAGAACGGAATTTCGGAAAGTATACGCTCTTCGTCAGTTTCTTTCCTCAGCTCCTGCAGGGGCCGATCAGCCGGTATGACCAGCTGGCGAGTCAGCTTCTGGAAGAGCACCATGCCGACTTTACCTGCATCAAATACGGCCTGGAGCTCGCGCTGTGGGGCCTGTTCAAAAAACTGGTGATTGCGGATCAGGCTGCCGCGGCGATCCGGACGGTTACGGAGGCCCCGGAAGCGTTCTCCGGTACGACCCTGGGCTTTACGGTGCTGCTTTATGCGCTGCAGGTTTATGCGGACTTTTCCGGCGGAATTGATATAGCCCGCGCCGTTGCGCAGGTCCTCGGAATTGACATGATCCAGAACTTCCGCCAGCCGTATTTTGCCACAACACTGACGGATTATTGGAACCGCTGGCATATCAGTCTCGGCGCGTGGATGAAGAACTATATCTTCTATCCCATCGCACTGTCCAAAACGGCAAACCGCTTTACAAAAGCGGTTAAGAACAGCCGGTTCGGCGGTACGAAAGCCGGCGCCCATATCGCGGTGGTCCTGCCCGGAACGGTTGCTTCGCTGATCGTTTTTCTGATCGTGGGTATCTGGCATGGCGCGGGGTGGCGGTATATCCTGTACGGCTTATGGAACGGCGGCGTAATCATGCTTTCGATTCTGCTCAAGCCATGCTTTGAGCAGGTCAACCGCCTCTGCCGGATCAACACGTCAGCGCTTCCCCATCGTTGTTTTCAGATCCTTCGTACTTTTTTCCTGGTCTGCATCGGAAACATTACCGACCTCGCCCAGGGCGGCAGAGAGTGTTTCGTGTGGGTTCGACGGATCTTCCTGGAGCAGGACCTTGCCGCGGGATGGTATGAGATTCAAAATGGGATCGGCCTTACATCGCGCGAGTACCTGCTACTCGTGCTCACCGGCCTGCTGCTCTTTGCGGTCGGCTTTATCCATGAACGGAATCCGCAGACTTCGATCAGGGTAATGCTGGACCAAAAGCCTTTTGCTGTCCGCTGGCTGGTGATCTTCCTTGCGGCGGCGGCCGTCCTTGTTTTCGGCGCCTACGGCCCCGGGTATACCGCAGCAGAGTTTGCATACGTGCAGTTTTAGGAGAGAGATTATGACACGTCGAAGAGCTGTGAAGATTCTTTCTCTGGTGTTGGCCCTCGTTCTGGTTTTCGGTTTTGCACAGATGTATTTCTGGCGCTGCAATTCCCATAACGAACTGAGACTGTATGGCTTCCGAATGGAACAAAAAGACAGTCTGGATGTCGTGCTGCTGGGGGCCAGTGATATTTATGCCTATTCCGCGCCGCTTGCCTATTCACTTCAGGGCTTTACCAGTTATCCCTATGTGGTGTCGGCCTGTTCCGTCTGCTTCTGGAAAGTGATGCTGGAAGATATTCTCGCCCATCAGAACCCGAAGCTGATTGTCGTGGAAACAAACGGAGCCTGTTATGATACGCAGAGGGAGCTGCATAACAACGGCGCGCTGCACTATATCATGGACAGCATGCCTTTCCGCCTGAAACTGCAGATGATCCGGCCGCTTCTGACAGAAGAGAACGACAGCGCGGCGGCCTTCCTGTTTCCGGGATTGAAGTATCATTCCAACTGGAACGATCCGGAGGATATGAAATCCAATTTTTTGAATGTCCGTATGCTGCAGAGACAGGGGCATGCCATCCTGCGCGGCACGTATACCTCGCGCTTTACAATCGGGCTGCAGTCAGAATCCCGCGATATAGAGAATGACAGGGCGGAACAGCCGCTGGACGCGGAAGCGGAGCAGGCATTGAGAGAATTCCTTGATTTCTGCCGGGAAAAAGATCTGCCGGTTCTGTTTACCTGTTTTCCGCATCAGATTACCACAGAGGATGATGAGGTCTATCAGAATTTCAAGATGACCAACACCATCGGGAAGATCGTAGACGAGTACGGATTCCCTTTCCTGAACATGGAAACGCTGTCCGATGAAATCGGAATTGACCCGGAGCATGACTACTATAACAGAACGCACCTCAATCTCTACGGACAGCAGAAACTCACGGAGTATCTGGCGCGTTACATTCGAGAAGAGCTCGGCCTTGTCCCACAGGAACAGGATGCGGAACAAACGCGGGCCTGGGAAGAATCGTCAGACTACTATACCCGCTACTGCCAATACATTGAAGAAGCTCCCACAGACTCGGAGGCGCTGTTCTCAGAGACTTATGATCTTATGAGGGAACTCAGGAAGATGAAAGAGCCATAAGACAGCCGGGCAGACACGAAATGGGCTCGGAATGCCGGAGAATACCGAAAGAAAGAACAGGATGACAGCTTATGTATTCTTGTGTGTTAGATCGCTTTACACATGTTCCGCCGGAACAAGTGTTGTATAAAGATGAGTTCAGCAGCCTCACATGGGGAGCGTTCCAGGCATCTTCGGATGCGATTGGAACATATCTTGCCGGTCTGATCGGACCTGCAGCTCCCGTGGCGGTCATGACCGGGCGGCATGTCTGGACACCGGCCTGCTTCCTGGGGGTTGTCAAGGCCGGCTGCTTTTATGCGCCGATGGACGGAGATCTGCCCAAAGCAAGACTTGACCAGATGCTCGGAGTCGTTCAGGCAGCGGTGATGCTGGTTGACCGGGCTCACTTGAAAACCGCGAAGGAACTGGATTTTCACGGTGAGATTGTTGTGATGGAGGACATTCTCCAAACACCTGTCGATCCGGAACTGCTTTTCTCCCGGAAATCTGCGATGACGGCCACATCCCCGCTGTATGTGATCTTCACCTCCGGCTCTTCCGGAATCCCCAAGGGCGTTATTACCTCTCATGAGTCCTTGATCTGCTACATCGACGCGGTGATCAAAGTACTGCACATCGATGAATCGGATGTTTTGGGAAGTCAGTCTCCTCTGGATTATATTGCCGCGATTCGGGACATTTATATTCCGCTGTTTACAGGCGCCTCGACCTATATTATCCCCAAAAACGAATTTGCCATCCCCGGACAACTCTTTGAAACGCTGAACAGGGAACGGGTCTCGACGATCTGCTGGAGCGTCGCGGGGGTGGAGCTCCCGGCCAAACTTGGAGCATTCGAGCTGGGCAAGCCGCAGTATCTGAAAAAGCTTTGCTTCTCCGGTTCTGTCATACACTGCAAGTATCTGAAAATCTGGCAGGAGAATCTTCCCGATGTGATGTATGTCAATCAGTATGGGCCTACGGAAGCCACCGCGTCCTGCACCTACTATATCGTGGATCATCCGGTATCGGAGGACACGGTTCTCCCGATCGGCGTTCCTTATGAGAATTACCGCATCCTTCTGCTCAATGAGGATGACACGGCAACACCTCCCGGTGAGATTGGGGAGATCTGCGTCAGCGGACCGATTCTGGCACTGGGATATTACGGGAACCGGGCATATACCGAAAAGGCATTCCTTCAGAATCCGCTGAATCCTTATTACCGGGAACTGATCTATAAAACCGGTGATCTGGGACGATTTGACGAAAAAGGACTTCTTGAGTTCCATGGAAGAAAAGACCGGCAGATCAAGCATATGGGACATAGAATCGAACTGAGCGAAATTGAGGAAACAGCTGGCAGAATAGACGGCGTTCAGGACTGCTGTGCTCTGTATGACAGGGACCGGGAGCTCTTGTATCTGTTCTATACGGGGACAGCCTCTTCAAAAGAGATTGTGCTGTATTTTCGTCAGAATATGCCCTCCTACATGGCACCCAGAAAGACGGTCAGGCTTGATGAATTGCCGCGGCTGCCGAACGGGAAAACAGATATGCAGACGTTAAAACAATATTTTCATTCATAAGGAGAAACACAATGGAAGAATTAATGGAAATCCTGGAGAATCTGAGACCGGATGTTGATTTCGAGAAGGAAACTGCACTTGTAACCGACGGCATCCTCGAATCTTTTGATATTGTGGCATTGGTGGGGGAACTCGATGAGGCGTTTGACATCGAGATCAAACCGAACCATCTGATTCCGGAGAATTTTAATTCGGTCAATGCAATCTGGGCTCTGGTAGAAAAGCTCCGGGATGAATGGTGATGGATTCGATCGGATTACATGAGTGCCTGAGGACACTTGATACGCCATCTTACTTGTTTGACCTCGATCTGTTTTCCGAGCGGGTCAAACTGGTGCGGTCCTATTTCGGCCCGCAGACTTCACTTTGTTTTTCGATCAAGGCAAATCCGTTTCTTGTGGGGTTCTTGCCGGATGAAATCGATAAGCTGGAGGTCTGCAGTCCCGGCGAACTGACGATCTGTGAAAAAACCGGGGTCCCGATGGAAAAAGTCATCTTCTCCGGTGTTCATAAATCCATACGGGATATTGAACGCGCGGCAGAAGACGGCGTAGGCCTGTTTACTGCCGAGAGCCGACTGCATCTGGACATGCTCAACACGGTCGGTCTGAAACAAGGACGGGCTCTTCCGACTCTGATCCGGGTAACGGATGTAAAGGGCGGTAGTCAGTTCGGCGTGGATGAAGCGGAATTATTCCGTGCCTTGTCGGAGAGAGAAGCATATCCGGGGGTTCAGATTGTCGGTCTTCATTATTTTACCGGTACCCAGAAACGGAAAGGGAAAAAGATTGTTGAAGAACTGGACTATCTCACAGAGCTGGTTCAGAGACTTCGGGATGAACTTCACTTTGAAACCGGCCGGGTTGAATATGGGACCGGACTGGCAGTAGATTATTTCAGCGATGATGCGGACAACGCCGAAGAGCTCCGTCTTTCGGAAATATCCGATCGGATTCGGACGTTCGCCGGGGAAATGAACCTTACGGTGGAGATGGGAAGGTTTTTTTCCGCCCCATGCGGGTATTATTTCACGAGCGTTGTGGACACGAAAACAAACTGCGGCATCGATTACGCAATCGCAGATGGCGGCATGAATCACCTGAAATATGACGGACAGCTGCAGGGAATGCAGATTCCGGAGATCATCCATATAAAACCGAACGAAGCATCGAAACCCGGTACAGATTCGAAAAAATGGACGATCTGCGGCAGCCTCTGCACCACAGGAGACATTTTGGCGAGAAATGTTGAACTGTGTAATCTGGAAGTCGGAGATGTTCTGGCTTTCGGCAGAACGGGAGCCTATTCTGTCACGGAGGGAATCGCGCTGTTCCTCAGCCGCGAGATTCCTGCGGCTGCGGTCTGCTCGAAGAAAGACGGGCT
>CAMKEK010000059.1:0-7827 GCA_946411545.1 uncultured Clostridia bacterium | reverse complement strand
ACCTCGGGGTTCTGATACAGAAGGACGATGGCGTCCGCCAGCGCCTCGGCCGAGCGTCTGGTCACGACAATGCTTGTCACCCCAGGCTGCGTTGCCTCCATCAGGCCGGGTACATCACTGATAATGACGGGAATCCGGCAGGCTTCCGCTTCCACGGCCGAGACACCGAAGGATTCCGAATCTGTCACGGAGGGTACAACCGCGATATCCATGTTGGCCCACTCTGTGGCCGCATCCTCCTGAGAGATGAAGCCAAGCCATTTTGTGATCTCTTCAATTCCGAGTTCCGCCGTCAGTCTGCGGTATTCGGCTTCACAGGGGCCCTCCCCCGCGATTCTGAGTTCCAGCGGGATCTCGGGATGCTGCTGTTTTACCAGCGCCACTGCCTTCAGGAGCACGTCAATGCCGTATTTCGGTTTCAGTGCCTTTACGGTCCCGATGACGAAGCGGCCGTCGTTTTCTTCCCTGCTGCGCCTCTCCGGCGAGAAGAGCTCTGTTTTCACGCCAAACGGCGTCACATAGAATTTCTTGTCGGTATACTTGCCAACCTCTCTGGCCATGGCCGCGCTGGTTGAAAGCAGGCAGGCTGCGTGCTCCAGGCTGTACTGCAGCAGGGCCCGGTGCATCGGGCTCTTATGCGGGAAGGTATAGACGTCTCCCCCCCACACCGAGAGCGCATAGTTTTTCAGCCCTGCAATACCGGCCGCCGTACCGTAACTGGTCGCGTAATGCACGCTGATGATATCCGGTGCGATTTCCGCAACAATGCGTCTGATCTTCGGTGTTTTCAGCAGATACTTGAGTTTCTTGCTGTCCGACTGCTGCCAGTCCACCCCACAGTCCAGGAAATGGACCGTGACGCCTTCGATCTCTCCGGGGAAAAATGAAATCACATGTACTTCATAGCCCCTCGAGACAAAGTATCCGCACCATTTTTGGGTATGATAATTGTTGGCCGGCGCAAGGAAAAGAATTTTCATGAGTGTAGATCAAAGCTCCGTTCTTCAGCAGAAATCACCGTGCAGAATAATTCTATATATTATACCATCTGATACGAAAAAATACAATATATGGATTCTGTTCCATATGAAAAAGCAGGAGGGGAATTGCTCTGTTCCGGGCAGTCCCCCTCCTGTTTTATTTCAGCTCGACAACGGTTACTCCCGCTTCGCCCTCTCCGTACCGGCCGAGTCGGAAGCTCTTGACCAGCTTGTTTCGTTTGAGCATCTGCTGAACCGCTTCCCGCAGTGCTCCCGTCCCCTTGCCGTGGATGATAGTTACCGTTTTCATTCTCGCCATCGCGGCGCTGTCAAGGTAGCGCTCGGCAGCCAGCACCCCCTCCAGGGACTCCATTCCCCGTAGGTCGATCTCCGAGGCGACATGCACCAGTCTTGTCCCCACGGATGCTGCGGGCGCTGCCTTCTGCGGCTTTTTCGTCTCGCCCTCCAGCAGAAGCACCTCGTCTTCCCTGGCGCTCACGTTCATGATTCCGGCTTTCAGGTTTACGGTCCCGTCCTTATTGACGGAGACGACCTCGGCCTTGACGCCCATGGCTTTGATTTTGACGGTGTCCCCGACACGAAGCTTTCTCGAGGACTTCTTCTCCTCTTCCGCGGGAAGGTCCTCCGTCTCGCGCAGAGAGGCCTCTTTCTCGTTCAGTCTCCTGCGAAGTTCCGTTCTCGCACGGTTGATCTCATCGGCCTGCTGCTCGTCGTTTGCATGACGGCGCATTTCGTCAAGTTCCTTATAGACGCTTTCCGCGGTCTCCCGCGCCTCGTCCAGAATCCGCTGGGCATCGCGGCGGGCCTTGATCTCCGCCTTCTCCAGGCGTACGGAAAGCTCCGCACGAAGCTGGGAGGCTTTCTTCTCTTCTTCCGCGGCCTTTTTCAGGTGCGCGGCTGCTGTTTCTCTCTCCCGCTCCAGCGCGTGACGGGTCTGCTCCAGCTTCTCGATCGTGGCTTCAAAGCTCTGTGTCTCCGTTCCGATCCGGTCGGCCGCATCCCGGATGATGCTCTCATCCAGGCCCAGCCGTTTGGAGATGGCAAACGCGTTGGATTTGCCCGGGATTCCCACCAGAAGGCGATAGGTTGGCCGCAGGGTCTCCACATCGAACTCACAGGAGGCGTTCTGAACCCCCGGCTCGTTCGTGGCATAAATCTTCAGCTCCGCATAATGGGTCGTTGCGGCAATCATGGCACCGCATTTTCTTGCATGCTCGATGATCGCGATGGCAAGCGCCGCGCCCTCCGTCGGATCGGTACCCGCTCCCAGCTCGTCAAACAGGACCAGCGAGCGGTCCTCACAGGTGTCCAGAATCTCCACGATGTTCGTCATGTGGGCCGAGAAGGTGGAGAGATTCTGTTCAATGCTCTGCTCATCGCCGATGTCGGCAAGGATATGGGAGAAAACCGGCAGTGTGCTTCCGTCCGAAGCCGGGATGTGCAGCCCGCACTGGTTCATGGCCGAGAGCAGCCCGATGGTTTTCAGGGCCACGGTCTTGCCGCCGGTGTTCGGTCCGGTGATCACAAGCGTGTCAAATTCTTCTCCGAGATTCAGGTCAATCGGCACCGCTTTTGCCGGGTCCAGGAGCGGATGCCGTGCCCGGCGCAGATTGATGCTCCGTTCGGAGAGCTCCGCCGCCGTGGCGTCCATTTTATACGACAGGCGCGCTTTGGCAAAAATGAGATCCAGCCGTACCAGCAGGACGCAGTCCTCGGAAAAGTCGTCCGCATGCTCGGCACACTCGGCGGAGAGCTCGGCCAGGATCCGTTCAATTTCCAGTTTTTCCTTCGCCGCCAGCTCCCGCAGCTCGTTGTTTGCCTTCACCGCCGCCATCGGCTCGATAAAAAGCGTCATACCGGAAGATGAGATATCATGCACCAGCCCCGGCACCGCGCTCTTGTGGTCGGCCCGAACCGGCAGCACATAGCGGTCGGACCGCATGGTGATAATCGGCTCCTGCAGTGCCTTGGCGTAGGACGGCGAGGAGAGGATTTTGTTGAGCGCTTCTCTGGCCCGTGCCGAAGCCGCCCTCATTTTGCGGCGGATATCGGCAAGATCGGACGATGCGCTGTCGGCGATCTCATCCTCCGCCGGAATCGCGGTATAAATCCGCTCTTCCAGGTACTTGTTGGCACGCAGTGCGTGAAAGAGGCTGTCGATGCTGGTTTTTTCGTTTTTCTCCTCGGCGAGATAGGCTTTGCACAGTCTCGCGCAGCGCGCGAGGCCTGCAATGTCCAGCAGTTCCCGCGTGTTCAGCGCTCCGCCGAGTCTCGCCCGCTCAAGTGCCGGACGGATGTCCCGTGCCCCGGAAAAAGACGGGCTTCCCCGCAGCGTCATCAGCCGCGCGGCGTCGCTTGTCTCCGTCAGCCGGTGCCGGACTTCCTCTGTATTCCCCGAGGGCTGAAGCTCCCTTGCCGCCGCTTTCCCGAGTTCGGACTCGGCCTGCGCCGCAAGCATTTCCAGAACAGCCGGAAGTTCCAGGGTGAAATATGACTTCTCCAAGATCTCTTCCTCACAGATTTCGTATCAGGTTCTTATAATACGTCAGCGTCGAAAAGCTTCTTCCGGAGCACTGCAGCAGCCAGTTCTCCGCCGCATCCGCAAGCAGATGCAGGTCCTCATCTCCAAGTCGGAAGGACAGCAGCTTTTTGGCCGGGGCCCGGACAAGATACCGCAGCGCCGCCAGCGCGTTTTCGCTCAGGGGCAGCGTTCTGCCCGCCTTCCGGCAGCTTCGGCACACGACCTGTCCGTCCTCCAGGGCGAAGACCGGTTCCCGGATCTCCGACCGGCCGCAGACCGCACAGAAATCGCCTGCCGGCGCATACCCCTCCTCGGTCATCAGGCGAAGCTCAAAGGCCGCTTTGATTTTCTCCGGACTGTACAGTCCTTCGCTCAGGGCATAGAGGCAGTTCAGCCCGAGTTGCATCAGTTCCGGTTCGGGCTGCTCCTCTCCGGCGTACTGCTCAAGGCACTCGGAAAAGTAGCTCCCCAGCGCCAGGCGGTCCAGATTCATGCGAAGCCCCTGAAAGGCTTCCTTCGTAATGCCTTCCCGGACCGTATACCGGCCGTTCTTTTCAAAGAGCGTCAGCTCCGCATAGGTCAGCTGCTGTGTTGCCGCCGCAATGCGGCTCTTCTTGCTGAGGGCCCCGTGAGCGGCGAGCGTCAGTTTTCCGGCATCCGCCGTCAGCGCGGTCAGAATCCGGTCCGACTCCTTAAAGCGCACTTCCCGGAGGATGAGCGCGTTTTCCGTCCGGAACATGTGCTCTTACTCCGTATAACCGAAGTTCCTCAGCTGCGCAAGCGAGTCGCGCCAGCTGTCTTTCACCTTGACCCAGGTCTGAAGGTTGACTTTCGTTCCGAGAAACGCTTCCATGTCTTCTCTGGCCAGTGCCCCGATCTTCTTCAGCATGGCGCCCTTCTTGCCGATGATAATACCCTTGTGGCTCTCCTTCTCGCAGAAAATCGTGGCTTCGATGTCCACAAGGCCGTTTTCCCGTTCCGAGAAGGACGTGATTTCCACCGCCGTGCCGTGGGGAATCTCCTTCTCCAGGCAGAGCAGCAGTTTTTCGCGGATCAGTTCGGCGCAGATCTGCCGCTCCGGCTGATCCGTGATCATGTCATCCGGGAAAAAGTGCGGCCCTTCTTCGGCATACTTCTCCAGTTCCCTCAGGAGCTCCTCCAGGCCCTCTCCGCTTTTGGCCGAAATCGGAAGAATCGCGTCAAAGCTGTGCCGTGCGCCGTAAACCGCCATGACCTCCAGCAGTTTCTCCTTTTCGACCGTATCAATCTTATTGATTACGAGAATCGCCGGCAGCTTCTGTTCTTCGATTCTGGCGATCAGCGCCTCTTCCTGCGGCCCGATGGCCGGGATCGGCTCCACCACCAGCAGCACGCCGTCCACATCCGCAACGCTCTCGCGCACAACGTTGACCATATAATCGCCCAGTTTGGTGCGCGGCTTATGGAAGCCCGGTGTGTCCATCAGGACAAACTGGGTTTCACCGCGGCTCACAATCGCGGTGATCCGGTTGCGGGTTGTCTGCGGCTTATTGGAGACAATGGCGATTTTTTCCCCGACCAGAGCGTTCGTGAGAGTGGATTTTCCCACGTTCGGTCTGCCGCAGATGGTAATCATCGCGCTCTTTGTTACCGGTTCAGTCTTCATTCTCTTCTCCGTTCCCCTGTATGTTGTACCGGCTGTCCGGCATACTTTTTTCCGGGTAGCCGCCTCTTTGAACCTCAGTCCCGATCGCCCATAATGGCCTTCTCCCGGGCGCGCATCTGTCTTTTCTGCTCCCCTTCATCCACATGGTCATACCCCAGCAGATGCAGGACGGAATGGACCGTCAGATACTGGATTTCCCGCTCGAAGCCGTGGCCGAATTCCTCCCCCTGTCTTTCACAGGCGGGGATCGAAATCATCATATCGCCCAGCATCACCGCGCCGGTTTCCCAGTCGCGCTCACAGGCCTCCGGGTCAAATGCGCCCGGGGTCAGTTCGTTCAGCGGGAAGGACAGCACGTCCGTCTCCCGATCAACCCCGCGAAACTCCCGGTTCACCCGGTGGATTCCCTCCGCATCCGTCAGCATGACGCTGATGAGGCAGGGCACCTGCACCTGTTCCGCCGCAAGCGCCTTCTCCGCCGCCTTGCGGATCAGTGCGGCCGCGTTTCGGTGGCCGAGGTTCTTCACCTCTCTGCTGACTTCAATTTCATGCATGGCCGCGTCTCCTTCCGTTCTGTCCGGCACTTCTGGCGCCGGGGCGTCTGGTCACCGGATTCTGTCCGCCGGATGAACGGTTCCCCGTTCTGCCGCTCTGATTCCGTTCGCCGCCCTTCTGCGCCTTTGTGCCATCGTTTGAAGGATGCTGCTTTTCATAGACCTCATAGGCCTCGATGATCTTCTGGACCAGGCGGTGCCGGACCACATCCGCCCCGGTCAGGGTGCAGACGGCAATGTCGTCGATGCCTTCCAGTACCTGCATCGCGACCTTCAGTCCGCTGACCTTGTCTTCCGGCAGGTCAATCTGGGTGATGTCGCCGGTGATAACAACCTTCGAGCCGAAACCGATTCTCGTCAGGAACATTTTCATCTGTTCCCGGGAGGTGTTCTGCGCCTCGTCGAGAATAATAAAGCTGTCATCCAGGGTGCGGCCGCGCATGTAGGCCAGCGGCGCGACCTCGATGTTTCCCTTCTCCAGGTACTTCTGGTAGGTATCCGCCCCCAGCATGTCAAACAGCGCGTCATAGAGCGGTCTCAGATACGGGTCGACCTTGCTCTGCAGATCTCCCGGAAGAAAGCCGAGCCGCTCCCCCGCTTCCACCGCGGGTCTGGTCAGGATGATCCGGTTCACCTTCTCCGCCCGGAAGGCCGCGACCGCCGCGGCGACGGCAAGATAGGTCTTGCCCGTACCGGCAGGGCCGATTCCCAGCGTCACGGTGTTTTTCGCAATCGCGTCGCAATACTCCTTCTGACCCAGGGTTTTCGGCTTGATGGGCTTGCCCTTGGCCGTGATGCAGACCACATCCCCGGCAAGCTTCTGGATTTCACTTTCCTTGCCGCTCTGTACCAGGCCGAGAATGTATCGGACGCTCTGCGCGTCGATGCTCTCGCCGCGGGCGGCCAGTGCCAGAAGTCCGTTGATCGCCTTCTCGGCGAGCATCACGTTCTCTTCTTCTCCGGAGATGTGGATCTGGTTGTCCCTGTCCAGAATCTTTACGCTGAGCTCCGATTCGATAAGCCGCAGGTTCTGATCAAACGAGCCGAACACGCTGATCACGTGCTCCATTCTCTCGACCTGGATGCTTCTGTCTGTCATAGGGTTACTTCACTCCTCAAAAGGAAAACAGGATACCGATCACGGCCGATGCCGCGATAAATACGACGGGGTGCAGTTTTTTGAGCGCCTTGACGCCCCGTGTCGCAACAAGCAGCACGGCGGCCAGTGCCACCGCTTTCCAGCGGAACAGTCCCGCATACGCCGCGATTCCGCTCCCAAGCTCCAGTGCTTCCGTGTCCAGGAAGGTGATTTTCGCCACCAGAAGCCCCGCGGCCGCGATCAGGGCGATGGAGCAGGGCCGAAGCCCGTAGAAGGCCGCATCCACCGTCTTGTTTTCGCGAAACTGCTTCAGCACCCGCGCGATGATCAGAATGATGATAATCGACGGGCAGATAAGGCCCAGCGTTGCGATCACCGCTCCCGGAATCCCGGCGGTTTCAAATCCCACATACGTCGCCATATTGACGCCGATGGGGCCGGGCGTCGACTCGGACACCGCGATCATATCCGCAAGCTTTGCCTGCGTAAACCAGCCGGTCCGGGTGCTCATATCATACAGGAACGGAAGCGTGGCCATGCCTCCGCCAACGGCGAAGAGTCCGGTCTTGAAGAATTCCCAGAAAAGCCGAAGAAGAATCATTTGCCCCGCACCCCCATCCGTGTCAGAACGATTCCCGCCGCCGCGCAGAGCAGCACGAATACCACCGGCGAGATGTCAAAGAAGACCGAGAGCACGAATACCAGCAGGAACAGGGCCAGTGCTCCCTTATCCTTTACCGCGCCTTTCCAGAGCTTCAGCACCGCGTTGAAAATCAGGACGCAGACACAGACACGGATGGCCGAAAAGGCGCTCTTCACAGCCGGAATGTCCGCAAAATTCGTCAGGATCCCCGCGATCAGTGTAATAATCACAAGAGACGGGAACACCACTCCCAGGGTTGCAATAATTCCGCCCGCAATTCCGCCGACCTTATATCCGATGAACGTAGCTGTATTGACGGCAATTACGCCGGGGGTACACTGACCCACGGCGTAATAGTCCATCA
>CAMKEK010000058.1:0-7890 GCA_946411545.1 uncultured Clostridia bacterium | reverse complement strand
CGGTGACAGAGTATACGATAAACTGATGTATGAATACAGAATCTGACTATGGCAATAGATTGGATGCCCTGTTGTCATTGAGAAAGGAAAATAGAAAATGTCTGATTCAATTTATGAAAGAGAAACAATACGACGCATTGTGAAACCAATAGCTGAAAAGTATAGGATACAGAATGTTTATCTGTTCGGTTCATATGCTCGCGGCGAGGCAACTTACAGCAGCGATCTCGATTTTCTGGTTTACGGTGGCGAACAGTTTAAAAGAACTATGATCTTTGCATTTGCAGAAGATTTGAGAAAAGCGCTTGAGAAGAATGTTGATGTGTTTGAAATTCATGAAATCAACGAGAATAGTGACTTTTATCATACAATTATGAGAGAAAGGGTGCTTGTTGCATAGAGTATCTTAACGACTGTAACAATTTGTAATTGCACAATTCCACCAGTTATTCCCCCAGTTAATGTAGATTATGAATCGGCTTTTGGCCACGGAGCCTACATATATTTGGGCAACAGTTATCATTTACAATCAATTATCTAAAAATGAGGTATTACCACATGAAGAAATCCATTTCCCTGCTTCTGGTCCTGCTTATGCTCCTGCCGACAGCCCTGCTGCCGGAATATGCCAAGTCTGCCGATGCGGCCGCTTCGACGGCCGCGTGACGGGCCCTGTCACCACGGGCGACCTGGGGGATGGGGAAAGCGATCCCTCCAGCGCATCCGGCGATATCGCGTTCCCGGTGGCGGTGAACGAGTATATCACCGATGAACTCGGTTTCCAGACAGACCGCCCCTATGTGGTGCAGTCGGATGAGGTAAACAAAAAATGGAAATTCGGCCTGGACAATCAGAGCATCTCACAGGAGAATACGATCTATGAGGCCATGTCCAAAAATCCCTTCCTGAAGGTCTGGGTGCTGTGCGGCTACTATGATGCCGCGACCCCGTTCTATGCCGCGGAGTGGGTGTATGACCACGTGTTCATCAATGACCGGCTTCAGGACAACCTGTCCTTCACCCATTACCCCTCCGGCCATATGGTCTATGTGGATGCCGATTCCCTGGTCCAGGTGCATCAGGATGCCGAAGCCTGGTTCGCCAGGTAAGCATGCGGGGGGCTGCGGCAAGCGGCCCCGAAAAAAGAAGCCGTTTCAGGCTTCTCTGCGTTTTTTCTCCTGTGTTCCGGAAAACCGAATCCCGGACCGGTGAATTTTTATTGACAAAACGGTGGTTTTGTCTGTATTATAGAACGGCAGCAGGGCAGGACCGATTCCATTAGGATGCCCGCCCGGATGAATCAGAAGAAAGGATTGAGATGAAAATGAAAAAGATCCTCGCACTTGTCCTTGCATTGACGATGATCCTTGCTCTGGCCGCCTGCGGAAGCAGCGCGCCGGCAAGCACGCCCGCACCGTCCGCCACTCCGGCTCCGGAAGCGTCAGAGGCACCGGCGGAAGCAGCTGAGGCTCCCGCGGAAGAGTCCGCAGAAGCCCCCGCCGCGGAAGAAGCCGCTGCGGAAGAAGCGCCGGGCTTTACCGGATCCTATTTGATGGGAACCGGCAGCGCCACCGGCAACTACTATGCGTTCGGCAATGCCGTCTGCACGGTCGTGAATAACGTCACCGGCGCCAACCTGACGGTCAACGCCACCGGCGGCTCCACGGAGAATGCCCGTCTGCTGGGCTCCAAGGAGAACGAGTTTGCCATGATCCAGTCGGATGTTTACAGCTATGCCCACCAGGGCGTTGAGCTGTTTGACGGCAGCCCGATCACGAACTTCCAGGCCGTTACAGCCTGCTATCCGGAAATGGTTCAGATCGTTGTGCGCAAGGACGCGGGGATCAGCTCCGTTGCCGATATGGCCGGTAAGAACATCTGCGTCGGCGCTGTCGGCTCCGGCTACGAAGTTGCTGCCCGCCAGATTCTCGGCGCCTACGGCATGACCTATGATGATATCAACGAGACCTTCGCCGACCAGGCGACGGCCAAGAACGGTGTTCAGGACGGCACCTTCGACGGAATGTTCCTCTGCTCCGGCTATCCCAACGGCAACGTTCAGGAGCTCTCCCTCACCGGTAAGATCGAGGTCCTGACCATTGACCAGGAGCATCTGGATATCCTGGTAAAGGATTATCCGTACTATTCCGCCTTCACCACCGAGACCGATGAGTATAACCTGGGCCACGAGAGCACCTCTGTGGCGGTCAAGTGCATGCTGGTCTGCCTGGACAGCTTCTCCGAGGATGAGATCTATGCGCTGACCAAGTCCATTTATGAGCATCTGGGAGATATTCAGGAGATCAACTCCAAGGCCAACTACATGAGCCTTGAGGATGCCCTCTCCGGTATTCCCAGTGACCTGCATCCCGGCGCTCTGAAATATTATGAAGAGCAGGGACTGACGATTCCCGATTATCTGAAGTAAGGGAAGCCGCTTGAAGCACAGCACAGTCTAAATAAAACGGGCGGGGCAGATCCTCTGCTCTGCCCTTCTTTTATCAGGAGTAAGTCTATGGGTCTGTTTAAACGTAACACAGTACCGGAAGAAGTCAAGCTGGACGAAATCGACAGAGAATCGAAATACAAGCTGTTTTCCCCTCTCGGGGATAAGATCATCACGGTGATTCTGGCTGCATGGGCGATCTTCCAACTGTATGCATCCATTTCCAATAAGGTTCCGCTGCAGATTCTGCGGTACACACACCTGGGGCTGGCCATTTCCATGGCCTATATCCTCTATCCTGCGACCAAGCACGCCGACCGGCATAAGCTGCCCTGGTATGACTGCGTGCTGGCGGCCCTGTTTGTGTGCGTAGCAGGCTATTTCATCATTAATTATAAGCCGCTTCAGTTCCGCGCGGGAAGCTATACCCCGCTGGATACCGTGATGGCGGGGCTGGGCATTGCCTTGGTGCTGCTGGCATGCTGGCGCGTGGTCGGTCCGCCGATTGTGATTATCGCCACCTGCTTTTTCATTTACGGGCTGGTCGGAAAGTATATGGGCGGTTTTCTTCAGCACCGCGGCTTCAGCCTGAAGCGCATCATCACCCATCTGTTTATCACCACCGAAGGCGTGATCGGAAATCCGCTTGGCGTCTGCTCAACCTATATCTATCTTTTTATCCTGTTCGGCGCCTTCCTGGAGAAGACCGGCATCGGCCAGTTCTTTATTGATCTTGCAAACGCGCTGGCCGGTTTCGCGGCAGGCGGCCCGGCCAAGGTGGCGGTGCTTTCCTCTGCCTTGCAGGGAACTGTTTCCGGCTCCTCGGTGTCCAACACCGTTTCGACGGGCTCCTTTACCATCCCGATGATGAAATCTCTGGGCTATGAACCGGAATTTGCCGGCGCGGTGGAAGCGGCCGCCTCCACCGGCGGCCAGATCATGCCCCCGGTCATGGGCTCCGCGGCCTTTCTGATCTCAGAGACCTGCAGTGTGCCTTACCGTCAGCTGATGGTAATCGCGGTTATTCCGGCGCTCCTTTACTTTACGGGAATCTGGATCTCGGTCCATCTAGAGGCAAAGCGCCTGGGCCTGAAGGGAATCCCGCGGGAAAAGCTCCCGAAGCTCTGGCCGCTGCTGCGGGATAAAGGGCATCTGCTGCTGCCGCTGCTGGCGATTATCTATCTGATGCTCTCCGGCTTTACCATCACGCGCGCTGCCCTGATCGGCTGCCTCATCTGCGTCGTGGTGCCTTATGTCCGGAAGGGAACGCGGGTTCCGTTTCTCCAGATTTTCAAGGCGCTGCCCCAGGCTTCGCGCAGTGTGATCTCGGTGGCGACGGCCTGCTCCACGGCGGGTATCATCATCGGCATGGTGACCCTGACCGGCCTTGGCCAGCGCATCGGCACCGGAATCTTCAGCCTGGTGGGAAACAGCGTGTTCCTGGCCCTGGTCTGCGCCATGTTTACCTCGCTGATCCTGGGGATGGGTGTTTCCACCACGTCCAACTATCTGATCACCTCGACCATTGCGGCGCCGATCCTGATCAAAGCTGGCGTCCCGCTCCTGGCGGCGCATATGTTCTGCTTCTACTTCGGGATTGTTGCGGATATTACGCCTCCCGTCGCACTGGCCGCCTATGCGGGCTCCGCCATCGCGAAGGGGAATGCCTTTAAAACCGGCGTGAATGCGACCAAGCTTGCCATTGCCGCGTTCCTGATTCCCTATATGTTCGCGCTGAACCCGAAGATGATCATGATCGGCGGAACGTTCCTGGAAGCCCTGCCCATGATCCTGACGGCGATCGTCGGACTGGTCGGAATCGGCGGCGGGTTCATCGGTTATCTGAACGGCCCGATGAGTATGCCGCTGAGACTGATTTCCTTTGCGGGCGGTATCTGCATGGTGATCCCCGGTACCCTGACCGACATCATCGGCGCCGCGGTCATCGCGGCGGTATTTGCAGTCAACTGGCTGCTTGGGAAGAAGCGCGCCAGCGCGAGCTGAAGCGATCCCGGAGCCGGCGGCTGAGAAGCGCACGCAGGGCCTCGGTTTCTTCTGCGGAAAGAAAGCGCTTGGGAAGGAGATAAACCTCCTGGGCGCTCAGATAGAAAAGAAACAGATCGTTGAGTTCAAAAGCGGCGGCCAGCTTGTTCCAGAGGCGGCTGAAACGGATTCCCCGGGATGGAATCTGCATCGTTAAAGACTTTTCATTAAGGAGCAGCTGAAGTTCTGCGCCGAGCAGACAGTCTTCCCTGCGAAGATAGCCGCGGATCTGCCGCTCATTTCCTGCGAAGAGAATCAGCGCCCAGACCAGGTAGGCCCCGGCAAGCAGAAAGACAAAAGGGTTGGGGCGGCCGAGACCTGCCGCGGCCCCGATGGCGTAAAGCACCGCGAACAGCAGAACCCCGAAGAAAATCAGCAGGGGAATGCGGTGCCGGAGAAACAGGCCGTAGTACGAGGCCTTTCGATAATCGGAAAGACTGACCTGATAGTGAATCCGAATGTCTGACATGATAAGATGCTCCTTTTATACGGACTGATGATCCTGCCGCAAATGAGCAGAGCCCTTTCGGACTCTGCTCATTTCTTCTTCTTTCTGCGAACAAGAAGGTAAATCACGCGCTCCGCGGCAGTCTCGAAGCGGCTGCCCAGATCGTAGAGTTTGCGCAGGACTGTTTTCTTCGATTCGGATGAGTTCTTTGCCATGTTTGACCTCCTGGGTGTGATGATCAGGGCCGCCGCTCAAAGATCATGAACTGCGCTCCGTCCTGGACGCGAAGCCGCCCGTTCAGGTAGAAGAAGGGCATGGTTTTCCCTTCGGAGAACACCAGCATTTTCTCGGTGTCCATTTCCAGCGCGATCGCCCGGTCAAAGATCCCCAGGACGGCGCTTCCGTCCTCATGGAGCTCCAGGATCATGGGCATGCCAAGCTGAGCGAGGCGGGCGAGAAGTTCGTCGGAAAACTCGTCGCCTTCCGTGCGGATTGATACCAGATCGTAGTAGCCCGGAAGCTCCGCACCGACTTCCTGATAGAACATTGTAAGCGGAACCGGTGTGGGCGGGGGAGAGGGCGACGGCGTCGGGGTGGGAGACGGCGTCGGGATCAATTCTTCCTCCCGAAGATTGCTCTGGGGAAAGAAGCGCTCCATGAACTGTTCGCCCTTCGGCGTGTAGGGAAAGAGCAGGGTCAGGGCAATCACCTGGAAGAAGAGCAGGTAAAGCATCGTACGGTTCTTCATCGGCTCATCCCGCGGAAGACAGATCTTCCAGATAGATCAGGTCGGCAAGGCGCACCGTCTGGCTCGGAAAGCCGACCTCGCGCCCGTGATACCAGACATGCGTTGAAGTGCCCCCGTCCAGGTTGTAGGCGCAGCGGCAGCCTAACGATGCGAAGAAGGCGGAGAGCTCCTCCAGCGAGACGCCGGGAAACTCCCCCTGATACCCGGCGACGCTGAGCAGACAGTAGTGCCCCGGCGCGTAATAGCCGATAGCAGTGCGGGGATGGTCCCGGGTCAGGTACTCGATGGTGCGGTCGGAAAAGTCCGTGATGGCGCTGCCGTCCTCATTCAGAAGCGTCGGCCCGAAGGACCAGGCCTGCCATGCGCCATCCAGCGCCTCGTCGACCTCCTCCTGGGTGCCGAGCTCCCAGCCGCGGAAGCAGCGCATGCTTCCGTCCTCGTAAAGCACACAGAGGTCGTAGCCGCTGACGCAGCTGTTGAGGACGGTGCCGTTGCGGATGGCCGTGACCCCCTGCATAGGATAGAAATCGCCGTTGACGGCGAAAGCCGCGTTGACGGCCCCGGCCGCGTCCTCGATCTCCGAAGGCTCATTGCCGGGGATGGACGGGTCGTCCGCGTACCAGGCGCGGAGGCTGTGCACATCCGGAATGTAGAGATCCGCGAGAATATACGGACAGGGGAGCGCGCCGTCATTTTCGTCGTGCCGTTCCAGAAAGATGACCGCGTTCGAGGCGAGGTACATGCTGTCGTCAAAGCGCGATTCTGCCTGGGTCAGGGACGCATACCAGGGAAACTGACTGCTTCTCACCGCGTCAAGATCCGCCGGGGCGTTTTGTGTCAGCGCCCCGGTCAGAGCAAGCAGCGCCAGCACCCGTCGCAGCATCTGAGCGGTGAAGTCGAACATGAAGGCCATCCTTTCGGCAGAAATCAATTCTGTATTATGCGATGAAAGCGGAAATTTGTCAATTCCCGTCTCAGGTGCATTGTTCATAAAATCCCCTTGAACAGGGCTCGGTTCAGACGATATAATACAGCCGAAACAGACCGGGATGCGCGGAAGCCAAGCCATCGATCACGGCAGAAGAGGATTGCCCATGCTGCAGCTGAGAAACATTAAAAAAGACTATACGGTCGCCGATACCAAGGTTCACGCGCTCAAGGGGATCGATCTCGAATTCCGTGAGAGCGAGTTCGTTGCGATCCTGGGCCATTCGGGCTGCGGCAAAACCACGCTGCTGAACATCATCGGCGGGCTGGACCGCTTCAGCGCGGGAGACCTGATCATCAACGGCCGCTCCACAAAAAAGTTCACGGACGCCGACTGGGACGCTTATCGCAACCACTCCATCGGCTTTGTCTTTCAGTCCTACAATCTGATCCCGCACCAGACAGTTCTGTCGAATGTGGAGCTGGCGCTGACAATCTCGGGGGTTCCGCATTCCGAGCGCCGCCGCCGGGCGGAAGAGGCGCTGCGCAAAGTCGGTCTGGGGGACCAGCTTCAGAAGAAGCCGAACCAGATGTCCGGCGGCCAGATGCAGCGTGTCGCCATTGCCCGCGCGCTGGTGAACAATCCGGATATTCTGCTGGCGGACGAACCGACGGGCGCCCTGGACACCGAAACCTCGGTCCAGATCATGGAACTGCTGAAGGAGATCTCCAAAGACCGGCTCATCATCATGGTGACGCACAACCCGGAGCTGGCCGAGCAGTATGCCGGGCGCATCATCCGCCTGAAGGACGGCCGCATCACGGACGACAGCGATCCCTATCACGAGGATCGGATCATGCAGCAGGGCAGACGGATGAAACACACATCCATGAGTTTCATCACGGCGCTCTCCCTGTCCCTCAACAACCTCATGACGAAAAAAGCCAGGACGCTCCTGACCGCCTTTGCGGGGAGCATCGGCATCATCGGCATCGCCCTGATCATGTCTCTGTCCAACGGCATCCAGAATTACATCGACAAGGTACAGGAGGATACGCTCTCGAGCTATCCCATTACCATTCAGGCCGAGAGCGTGGACATGACCGGGATGATGACCTCGCTCATGGGGATTCAGGCCGCCGATGCGCAGAACCGACATGACCGGGACGCGGTCTATTCCAGCACCATTATGTATGACCTGATGAATTCCATGGTTTCGGCAGAGAAGGAGACAAACAACCTGCGGGACTTCAAGGCCTTTCTCGACGCGGACACCG
>CAMKEK010000057.1:0-7933 GCA_946411545.1 uncultured Clostridia bacterium | reverse complement strand
CCATCCCAGATGCACAGGGCGACTATCAGCAGCAGTATAAGATCCAGAATAATACTCAAACTAACACCAGCTTTCCGTCATTCCGCATTCATCCGAATCTCCGATTTGAAAGTCGGGATACCAGATATGATTCAGATAAAGGCCCTGCGGCGGCATCGTCGGACCGGTCAGTCGGCGGTCACCCGCTTCAAGGAGTCCCGGGATTTCCTCGGGACGGAGCTTACCATATCCCGCGTACACCAGTGTTCCAACGATCGCCCTGCACATATTATAAAGAAATCCGTCTGCGCAGACTGAAACGGTGATTATATCAGAGTGCTTCTCCACCCGACAGTAAAAGACGGTACGAACTGTAGTCTTCGTTTCCGTTCCAACAGAACGGACAGCACGGAAGTCGTGTGTGCCTTCAAAGGCGGCAGCAGCAAGCTGCATCTGCCGAAGATCAAGCTTTTGGGGATAGAAGCACACCCGGTCCTTTAAGAACGGCTCACGAATGGGAGAATTTAAAATACGGTACACATATTCCTTTTTGATGCAGCTTCCAATGGAATTAAAGCTTGCGTCCCCTTCCCAGGCCTGCCGAACCGAAATATCCCTCGGCAATCTTGCATTCACCGCAAAGGGGATTCTTTCTGCCGGAATACCGCATACGGTATGAAAGTTTGCACAGTAATGCCTTGCGTGAACACGGGCATCCGTACGGCCGCAACCGGTTACCTTTACCGGCTCACCGCAAACCTGTTTCAGTGCGTGCTCCAGCGACTCCTGAACCGTTATGCCATTATTCTGTTTTTGCCATCCGTGATAGGCACTGCCATCATAACTCAGATGAAGAATAATATTTCTGTCCGGTGAGCTCATCATTTCACATTCCAAAAGACTTCAGCAAAAAAATTCCCGCCATGAAAAGCACACCCAGCAGCAGCGCCATATAGTCTGCGCTTAAAAAGTGCAGTTCATTCATTCGCGTTCGGCCTTCGCCCCCATGATAACAGCGGCTTTCCATCGCTACCGCGAGTTCATCGGCTCTGCGGAACGCAGAGACAAACAACGGTACCAGAACAGGAAGCAGTGCCTTGGCACGCTGAAACAGATTACCGGATTCAAAATCCGCCCCTCTCGCCCGTTGAGCAGACATGATCTTGTCCGTCTCCTCAATCAGAGTCGGAATGAAGCGAAGCGCCATACTCATCATCAGGGTCAGCTCGTGAACCGGTACCTTCACCTTTTTCAGGGGACTCAAAAGACGTTCCAGGCCATCTGTCAGCGACATGGGGCTAGTGGTATAGGTCAGCAGAAATGTCCCTGTAATCAGAAGGGTGATCCGGAGAACCATCTTCACTGCACGGTCCAAGCCTTCCCAGGTAACAGGCCAGTCTGCATAAACCGGTGTACCCCCAGTATAAAACAGGTTCAGCAGAGCTGTCAGCACGATAATAAAAACCATGGGCTTCAGGCCCCTGAAAATATCAGAAAACCGGATAGATGCCAGCTTCATGCAAAGGACCGTCACTGCAATCATCAGTCCATTGGAGAACCACCCCCGGGTGTTAAACAGCGCCACGATAAAAAAGACCACCAGCAGAAGTTTTGTCCGCGGGTCCAGACGATGCACGACAGTGTCGCCCGGAAAATACTGTCCGAGAGTAATGTCTTTCAGCATGTCACAGTCCTCTGCACCCCTTGGAGTGCGGCCATCAGCTGCTCATGAGTGAAGATGGAAGAGTCAAGAGGAAGTCCCGCCTGTCGAAGTGCTGCCGCAAGCGCAGTAGTTCCCGGAATGTTCAGGCCAACCTTTTCCAGTTCATCCGGATGCAGAAAGACCTCTTCGGAGGGGCCGTCCATCCAGACAGTGCCCTGATTGAATACAATCAGGCGCTCTCCATACTGCGCCGCATCATCCATACTGTGACTTACAATGATCACAGTCGAGCCGGTTGTTTCGCGGTAAGCACGGATGTGCTCCATAATCTGGCGGCTCCCGGCCGGATCCAGTCCCGCCGTTGGTTCATCCAGAATCAGCACATCCGGACGCATGGCTATGACTCCCGCAATTGCTACCCTGCGTTTCTGCCCGCCTGACAGCTCCAGAGGAGAGCGCCGGAAAAGCGCCTCATCTACTCCGGCGAACTTTGCAGCCTCCAGGACTCTCTCCCGAATCTCGGCATCCTTCAGCTTCATGTTTTTAGGCCCGAACGCAATGTCCTCCTCTACGGTTTCGTCAAACAGCTGATATTCCGGATATTGAAATACCAGCCCGATCCTGGTCTTAATCTCTCTCCGTGTCGCCTTATCACGATTGATATCGATCCCGTCAACCAGGACCTTCCCTCCGGTCGGCTGTAAAAGTGCGTTCAGATGCTGAACAAATGTCGATTTTCCGGAGCCGGTGTGTCCAAGCACAAAGACACTCTCCCCCTGCTCAATTTGCAGGCTGACATCGTGAATAGCCGTCATCTCAAAGGGAGTTCCCCTGCTGTAGATGTATTGCAAATCTTTAACCGTAATCTGAGCCATAGACTCACTCCCTGTTTCCGATAGCATCCGCCAAAAAGGCCGCGCATCCTTCAAGGCTCAGAACATCCGGCGGCAGATTCTCTTTACTGTACCCGAGATCATAAACAGTTTTCATCGTTTCAGGCACGGCAAGTCCCGCTTCTTCCATGCGTTCAACATGGCTGAAAACCTCTACCGGAGATCCGTCCAGAATGATTTTACTGTCTTTCATCACAAGAAGTCTGTCCGCTTCAACACATTCGTCCATATGGTGGGTCACGAGAATCACCGTCATCGACTCTTCTCTGCAGAGCTTTTTCAGAATAGAGATTACCTCTTGCCTACCGACGGGATCCAGCATGGCGGTCGGCTCATCCAGGACCAGAATTCGCGGCTGCATGGCCAGAACACCTGCAATTGCGACACGCTGCTTCTGTCCGCCGGAAAGACGATGCGGCGAATGAAGCCGGTAGTCGTACATTCCAACCTGCTTCAATGCCGCGTCAACGCGCTGTCTGATTTCATTGGAAGGAATCCCAAGATTTTCAGGCGCAAAAGCCACATCTTCCTCTACAATATTGGACACCATCTGATTGTCGGGATTCTGAAAAACCATTCCGACAGTCTGACGAATTTTCAGAATCTGTTCTTCATCCTTTGTGTCCATACCGGAAATCAGAACTCTGCCCTCTGTAGGCAGAAAAATGCCATTCATATGCTTGGCCAGGGTAGACTTGCCGGAGCCATTCTGGCCAAGGACAGCCGTGAAGCTGCCCTCTTTAAAGCTGACACTGATATCAGAGAGACTGTCCATTTCACTTTCCGGGTAACGAAAGCTTACATGGTCAAATTCAATCAAAGACTCCACCATTTATTCCTCACCATGCAGGAAAATAACTGGGATATTTTATCATTGTTCACAATATTGGTCAACTAAAAAAAAGAGGTTGACAAATCGAATTGAATCAGTTATGATACTAAAGCTGTCGCGCGGGAGCATAGCTCAGCTGGTTAGAGCACCTGCCTTACAAGCAGGGGGTCACTGGTTCGAGTCCAGTTGTTCCCACCAAGTTTATATGCCTCTGTAGCTCAGTAGGTAGAGCAGCGGACTGAAAATCCGCGTGTCGTTGGTTCAACTCCGACCGGAGGCACCACCCCTTTTTTAAAGGGGTTTTATGCGGGCATAGCTCATCCGGTAGAGCGCCACCTTGCCAAGGTGGAGGTAGCGAGTTCGAGCCTCGTTGCCCGCTCCAAAAGTCTTGCGGGGAATCCCCGCAAGCTTTATATGGCGCCATAGCCAAGTGGTAAGGCAGCGGACTGCAAATCCGCGATTCCCCGGTTCAAGTCCGGGTGGCGCCTCCAGAACAGACGCGTGTTTCGCGTCTGTTTTTTATTTTCGCACTTGCTTCTTTTCTTTCTGTATGCTAATTTATGCTTATCTGCAGGAAAGCGAGGTCCTGTCATGCAGGAAAACAATCTGTCGTTCACGGAGCGGCTTTCCGGCCGTTTCCTGACCTGGCTTTGGGAGAACAAAGTCCCCTTTTTCTCCTCCCAGATTTTCGGTCTGATTGCGCACATGTTCGTCATCACGAACAAGCTCCCCAATCACGACGACGTGATTTATCTTTTCGGGAAGGGCGCAACTGTCTCTTCGGGGCGCTGGGGTCTGGAGCTGCTGCGGCATGTAATTCCGGATTACTCAATGCCCTGGCTGCACGGCATCACGAGTCTGATTCTCCTCTCCGTGTCAATCTGTATCATTGTCGAGCTCTTTCATCTTCAGAGCCGCCTCGGACAGATTCTGCTTTCCGCGCTGATCATCAGCTTTCCGTCGCAGGTCGGTACCTTCTGTTATATGTACACCAGCAGCTCTTACGCGGTGGCGTTTCTGCTCTGTGTTCTCTGTGTCCGGGAAGCGGTAAAGGAAAGCTGGAAGGACTGGCTGGTTTCCGCCCTGCTCTTTACGCTGATGCTGAGCATTTACCAATCTTATCTCTCCGTCGCCTCAAGCCTCATGATCCTGCTTCTGATCCAGGAGCTGATGACCTGCGGCGGTGAAACAAGGTTTCTTCCTGTTTTGAAGCGCGGCCTGCTGTTTGTTGCGATCCTCCTGGTCGGCTTTGAAGTTTATCGCCTTTCGATCACGGTTTCCCTTGCCCTTTTCGGTGACTCGGTCAACCAGTACTCCAACGAGGCCAAGGAAATGGCCCCGGCCTTTCCCGGAAGCATTCTGGTGGCCTATCGGTTCTTTGTCTTCAACCTCACTTCCCGCTACAACATGATCATCGTCTCGAAGACCTCACGCCTCATCCACTTTTTCTGTCTGGGGCTGGCCGCCCTCGGAATCGTGATCAGCCAGATCCGCGGGAAAAACCTGCTGAACACCCTCCTGCTGCTCTTCTGCCTGATCATTCTGCCGCTGAGCATCTGCTGCCTCTACATGGCATTTTACTGGAATACCATCCACACCCTGGTGCTCTATTCCTATTTTACCCTGTATCTGCTGGTGGTTCTTGCGGTTGAGCAGTTCCCGAAGCCTGCGCTCTTTGTCTCCCGCGATCTTCTCTACACAGCACTGGCCGTGATTCTTGGGATCAACATCTGCTTTGCCAACCGCTGCTACCTGAAGCTTTTCCTGGAATACGAAAACGCCTACTCTCTTGCCACCTCTCTGGTCACGCAGATTCGCTCTCTGCCGGGATATCGGCCGGAGGATAAGGTGGTTCTCTTCCCCACTGCCGGTGAAGCCCTGCATTTTGCCCCCGAATTCGGAAGCGAGGAAGACGCCGAACACGATCTCATGGGGATTCAGTCCCAGCTTCTCACCGGCTATACAGAGGCGGATTTCATCCGCCGCTACATCGGTGCCGAGATGAATGTCGCCGACTACAACGACGCCATGCACCAAATCACGGACCAAGACTGGGCGCGCATGCCGGTCTACCCGGCGGAAGGATCCGTCAAGCGGATCGAGGACGGTCTGATCTTTGTCAAATTCGCACTGCCCCCGGAGGAACAGGCTCCGTAATGACAGAAGCGAGGCAGACGGCCAAACAGCCGTCTGCCTCGTTTTTTGATTTCTTTGACAGGTGTGACGCCGGATGCTCAGAACATGCCGGGGAAGCCGCCCAGACCTCCCTGAAGCTTTGCCATGGATTCGCTGGTCTTGTCATCCGCCGCTTTCAAAGCGCCGTTGACCGCCGTGAGAATCAGATCCTGAAGCATTTCAACGTCTTCCGGATCCACCACTTCCGGATCAATCGTGATTTCCTTGAACTCACGGGTGCCCGTAATCACGGCTTTGACCGCGCCGCCGCCGGCCGTGAATTCAAAATCCGTAGACTCAAGCTCCTGCTGCATCTTCATGAATTCCTGCTGCATTTTCTGAGCCTGTCTCATCATGTTTGCCTGACTGCCGGGCATACCGCCGCGGAAACCGCCTTTTGCCATATCTGTTTACCTCCCTGCCGCACTGCGGCTGATTATGTATATAATAAATCAGGTTACAAATGTTACTTCTTTAAACTGTTTCAGTTCGTTGAGATCTCGTACCGAGCGCCGGTCATGAGAAAGTTCGGCGAGCCGTACCGCCACCGGGTATCCCAGCACGGTTTCCGCCGTCGAGGCGAACACCGCGCGTACCTCCGGTTTCTTCATCCGGTCCAGCAGGAACCCCGGCACCGCTTCCAGTACCAGATCGCGGTTTTGAAGCGAGAGTCGGAACTTTGCCTGGTCCTCCACTGAGAAGCGCAGCTCGATCGGCAGTTTGTCACGCGCCTGCTTCAGAATCGTCTTTTCAAGTTCCGCGGTATTCCCGCCGCCCGCCGCCTCTCCTCCGGTCTCGCCGTGCCGGGCTGTCTCGTCCGGTTTCTCGGCAGCTCCGCCTCCGGGCGCTCCCGTCGTCGGGACGGGATCCGGGGCCGTCTGGTTCCGCGGGGGCTCCGGTACGATTTCCCTTTTCGGTTCGGGTTCATATCGATGCATCGGAGGCGCTTCCGGCTCGTCACGGTTCATTTCCGCCGGTGAGGGCGCATAGGCTTCCGGCTCATCGTTCAGGAACTCTTCAAACCGCTCGTCTGTCTCCGGTTCCTCCCATTCCGCCGCCGGGCTGTGGGCTGTCGGTTCGGAAACAGCGGGGACGCCGTTTCGAATCGCCTCCTCCAGCCGCGAAATGCGTGCCCGGAGGGAAAGCACAGTCTCGGCCGTCCTGCTGTCGCACAGACTTACGATGCAGATCTCCGCAGCCGTGCGGGGATTGCGAATCTGCCTGATCCGGACCAGCGCATCCTGTACGGTATCCGCACAGTACAGAAGTTCTTCTCTGGTCATCGCCGCCGCAAACCCGTCCAGGACCGAACGCTCATAGTTTCCGGATATCAGCTCCGCCGCTCCCGCGGGAGCAGCCTTGACGATCAGGATGTCCCGGATCAGTCCGTTCAGTTCGCCGAGGAAGGACGCCGGTTCTTTGCCGTTCAGCCAGATCTTCTGAAAGAGGGTCAGGGCTTTTGTACTGTCATGTCGCAGAACCGCCTTGAGCAGCTGAACCAGATTCAGATTTCCCGCCAGGCCCATCGTCTCGAACACGGTTTCGGTCGTGATATGTTCCTGAGACGAACACTGGTCCAGGATGCTCAGCGCGTCACGAACCCCGCCCTCGGCGAGGCGCGCGATCTGCAGCGCCGCGGCTTCGTCCAGCCGGAGCGCTTCCCTTCCAGCGATTTCACCGAGATAGGCCGAAAGGCGCTCGGTCGGGATACGCCGGAAACTGTGACGCTGGCAGCGGGAGAGAATCGTCGCCGGAACCTTCTGCAGCTCGGTCGTCGCAAGAATAAACATCAGGTGTTCGGGCGGCTCCTCGATGATCTTCAGCAATGCGTTGAAGGCCGCCAGGGACAGCATGTGGACTTCGTCAATGATGTACACACGCTTCTTTGCAACCGCCGGGGAGAAGACCGCCTCTTCCCGCAGATCCCGGACATTGTCCACGCCCGTATTGGACGCGGCGTCCAGCTCCACGATATCCAGAATGCTTCCGTCGTCAATCCCTCTGCAGAACCGGCATTTGTTGCAGGGGTTTCCGTTCACCGGGTTCTCGCAGTTGACTGCCTTGGCCAGGATTCTCGCGCAGGTGGTTTTGCCGGTTCCTCTCGTGCCGATGAAAATATAGGCATGAGAGAGATGGCCCGTGCGGACCTGTGTCTTGAGGGTCTCGGTGATATGTTCCTGGCCGATCACATCGTCAAATACCTTCGGTCTCCATTTGCGATAGAGTGCCTGATACATTCCTTCACCCCCCCCTGAGCATAAAAATGTGGCCCTTGACAAGACTGCACACCCTTCTTTGGAACTCCCCCCATGTCCGTTACGCCGGCAGCCGGCTCGAACCCGGCTCCCCCGCGGCACACGAAAAGCACCGCTTAATGCTGCTCGGTTCCCC
>CAMKEK010000056.1:0-8110 GCA_946411545.1 uncultured Clostridia bacterium | reverse complement strand
ATCTTCACGCTGCCGGCCAGCACGTCGTAGAGCCGCGGGATCAGATTCACGATCGTGGACTTGCCGGAGCCGCTGGGCCCTACGATCGCATACATCTTTCCGGCCGGCACCGTAAAGCTGATATCCGTGAGAAGCGGCTTTTCCGGGTCATAGGAAAAGGCCACATGATCATAGACAATGTCTCCGTCCGTCACATCGGGCG
The DNA here is from genome assembly GCA_946411545.1 of uncultured Clostridia bacterium. Taxonomy (GTDB): domain Bacteria; phylum Bacillota; class Clostridia; order Oscillospirales; family Oscillospiraceae; genus Limivicinus. Next base: position 7,908 of record CAMKEK010000056.1, on the reverse strand, counting down.
TCGCGCCGTTCTCCGGCGAGCGGATGGGGTTTTCCATGTCGAAGTAGTCAAAAATTCTGGTAAACAGGGCCAGTGACCGCGTAAAGTCCACATGGATGTTCAGCAGCGATTCCACCGGGCGGTACAGCCGGTTCACCAGCGAAACCGTGGCCGTGATGGTACCCACGGTGAGGCTCGGATCGGCGCGGGTGATGATGAAATATCCGCCCGCAAAGTAAATGAGCAGCGGGCCCAGCTGGGTAAAGAGGCCCATTACCACCCGGAACCACCGGCCGCTCTGCTGTTCCTTCAGGCCCAGCCGGGTGACTTCTTCATTGACCTTCACGAAGCGCTCGTATTCCCGCTCTTCCCTGGTAAAGAGCTTCACCAGCAGCGATCCGGAGACGGAAAGCGTCTCGTTGATGAGCTGGTTCATCTCGTCATTCTTCGCCTGGCTGTCGGTGAGCAGGGCATAGCGCCTTTTTCCAACCCTCTTCGTCGGCAGAATCAGCAGCGGAATCACCACAATTCCCACCAGCGCCAGCTGCCAGCTCATGGAAAACAGCGCCACAAGGCTTGTAACAACCGTCGCGATGTTGGAGACAATGTTCGAGAGGGTACCGGAGATCACGGTGCTGACCCCGCTGATGTCCGTGTTCATGCGGGTGATGATGTCACCCTGCTTTTCCGAGGTGAAGAAGGCGTGCGGCATGTGCTGCAGATGGTCATACATCTGGTTTTTCATGTCGAAGATAATCCGCTGGGAGATCCAGGAATTGATATAGCTCTCGAGGACCGAAATCACCTGGGAGGCCGAGAGCGTCACAAACGCCAGAATCAGCAGCCGGACCAGCAGCGCCATGTTTTTCCCCACCAGCGCCTCATCCACGATCCGCCCCGTGATGATGCTCGGCAGCAGGCCGAGGACGGCCGACACCAGGATTGTCACAAACACCAGCACAAACTGAAGCCGGTACGGCAGCAGATAGGACAAAATCCGCCGGATCAGGGCGCTGTCCACCTTGGGCATGTTCTGTTTTTCTTCTTCGGTCAGGAAGCCCCTCGGTCCCAGCCCGCGTGTGGGAGGTGCCACAGGATCGCCGCCTTTCTTTTTTGTGTTTTGTCTGCGATTGTTTTTACCCGCTTTTTTGCAATACAGTTGCATTCTATGCTCTGTGTTTGACGATATCAAGCCGGGAATCATGAATTTTCCGGGGTTTTGCCCTAATTTTGTTGTATTTAACGATTGACGCAGTAGTTTCGATTCGCTATACTTGTGTCGCTGTCCGCAAAGGCGGTTTTTGACATATTCTTTTCTCTTTTGGAGGTTTCTATATGATTGGTCAGATTTCCCGTGACGAAATCCGCAGCGCCATCGCCGACAAGCTCTGCGCCCACTTCAGCGTCGCTCCCGACAATGCGACGGAAGAGCAGGTTTTTCAGGCCTCGGCAATCGTCATCCGCGAGCTTATGAGCCGTTTCCTCGCGATCGAAGATCCGCATCGCGTCGAAAAGGAAGTTCACTATATGTCGATGGAGTTTCTCATGGGCCGCAGCCTGATGAAGAACGCCTACAACCTCGGCATCGGTGATGCGCTGGCCGGTGCGCTGGAGGATCTGGGCTTCAACGCATCGGATATTTTTGAAGCAGAGCCTGACGCCGGCCTTGGCAACGGCGGTCTCGGCCGTCTTGCCGCCTGCTATATGGACAGCATGGCCACTCTCGGTCTCGAGGGCACCGGTTATTCCATCTGCTATGAGCTGGGCATCTTCAAGCAGCAGTTCCAGGACGGGAAACAGATCGAAATCGCCGACAACTGGCGCACCGCCGCGGAAAGCTGGCTGATCCCGCGCTATGAGGACATGGTTGAGGTCCGCTTCGGCGGCCAGATCTCCCCGCACTGGGACAATCAGGGCCACTACTTTGCCGAGCATACCGGCTATACCTCCGTCATCGCGGTTCCCCGCGACATGCTGATCGCCGGCTACGGAGAAAACACGGTCAATACCCTCCGTCTCTGGGACGCCAAGAGCCCGAACTCTCTGGACATGTACCTCTTCTCCGAAGGCGAATATGTCAAGAGCCTGGAACAGCGCACCATGGCCGAAGTGATCACCAAGGTCCTCTATCCCGCCGACGATCACATCGAGGGCAAAACCCTGCGTCTGAAGCAGCAGTACTTCTTCGTCTCCGCCAGTGCCCAGGACATCGTCCGCAAGCACCTGAAGAAGTGGGGCGATATCCGCAGCTTCTCCAAGCATCATGTGATTCAGATCAACGATACGCACCCGACGATGATCATCCCCGAGCTTATGCGCATCTTTATGGATGAGCACGGCCTCGGCTGGGACGACGCCTGGGAGCTGGTACGCAACAGCGTCGCCTATACCAATCACACCGTCATGTCCGAGGCCCTGGAGAAGTGGCCGCAGGATCTGATCCAGCAGCTGCTGCCGCGTCTCTGGGAGATCATGTGCGAGATCAACCGCCGCTGGTGCGACTATCTGGTCCAGTCCTTCGGCTGGGACGAGCGCGTCGGCCGCAACCTGATCATCCGTGACGGTCAGGTCCACATGGCCAACCTCTGCCTCTCGGCCTGTCGGATGGTCAACGGCGTCTCCCGCCTGCACGGTGAGATTCTCCGCAACGACCTCTTCAAAGATGTCTGCGCCCTGCGCCCCGAGCGCTTTACCCACGTCACCAACGGCATCGACCATCGCCGCTGGCTCGCCCAGATCAACCCCGAGCTGCACAAGCTGATCACCGAGCTGCTGGGCGGGGATGAATATCTCCTGAACGCCGACGCCCTCTCCGGCCTGCGCGCTTTCGAGAACGACGCCGAAGTCCTCGGCCGCATCAACGCCATCAAGCGCGGCAACCGTGAGCGCTTTACCCAGTTCCTGCGCCGCAACGGCAGCGACGTCACCCTGAATCCGGACGCCCTCATGGATGTCCAGATCAAGCGTCTGCATGAGTACAAGCGCCAGCTCCTCTGCGCCATGAGCATTGCAAGCCTTCAGATGCAGCTGCACGACAATCCCAACCGTGACTTCCAGCCGCGCAGCTTCGTCTTCGGCGCCAAGTCCGCCGCCGGATACAAGACCGCCAAGCGCATTATTGAGCTTCTGCTCTCCATGCAGAACGACATCAACAACGACCCCATCTGCAAGGACCGTCTCCAGATCTGCTTCGTGGAGAACTACCGCGTCTCCGCCGCCGAGGCCATTGTCCCGGCCGCCGACATCTCCGAGCAGATTTCCACCGCGGGCAAGGAAGCCTCCGGTACCGGCTGCATGAAGCTGATGATGAACGGCGCCGTGACCATCGGCACGCTGGACGGTGCAAACGTCGAGATGTATGAACGCCTCGGCGACGATAACATGTTCCTCTTCGGTCTCCACACCGATGAGATCGAATCCTGGCGCCGCAACGGCTACGATCCCGCCTCCATCGCCAACAACGACCCGGAGATCAACCGTGTCATGCAGCGCTTCAGCCAGGGCTTCTCGGACGGCAAGAGCTATTCCGACCTGGTTTCCGGCCTGCTCTACGGCGGCGATCCCTACATGCTGATCGCCGACTACCGTGCTTATGTCGAATGCCGCGACCGTCTTTATACGCGTCTGGCCGACGACACCGAGCGCGCCCGTCTCGCCCTTGTGAACACGGCCGAAAGCGGCTTCTTCGCCGCGGACCGCGCCATCCGCGAGTACGCCGACCGGATCTGGAACCTGTAAGAATCCGGGTTTCCGCAGCCGCATACGATTGCAGCAGCCTGCTGTGCTTATTGCGCAGCAGGCTGTTTTTTCATTTGCGGTATGGTTCAGGCCATCGGTGCAGGGGAAGCATTCCCCTGCAAAACGGGAGACCCTTTTGCGGGTCTCCCGTTTTGCTTTCCTCTATTTCAGTTCGTCCACGTACCGGGCCCGCTCCCCGCCGATGAACTTCGGCCGGGTCCTGGCGCAGACCACATGGGCTTCGCCGATGTTTTTGACGTTCAGTCTCACCGGTACCGCGACCTCACGCAGATGCATGCCGATCAGCGTGTCGCCGATGTCCATGCCCGCCTGCGCCCGGACGTGTTCCACCGCCACCGGGTCCTCCATATGCTCCCAGACCGTCGTGGCAAACGAGCCGCCCGCATGGGCCCAGGGCCGGACGTTCACCGGCTCGTATCCGAACTTCTCCGCCGTGCTCCGCTCTACGATCAGCGCGCGGTTCAGATGCTCGCAGCACTGCACCGCCAGCAGGATCCCCTGCTCCTTCAGGACCGGGGCAATCCCGTCATAGACGGCCTGCGCCGCCTCCATGCTCGAGCCCTTCCCGATGCGCTCGCCCATGATCTCGCTGGACGAACAGCCGATCACCAGCAGCGCTCCCCGATGAAGCTTTGACACCTCCAGCAGCTCCCGCACGGCGCTCTCCGCCTGCTCTTTGATCTGCGCAAACATGATGCATTACTCCCTTCGATATTCGTGAATACGAAACTGCGCCGTTACCGTGAGTTCGCTCCGCTGCGCCAGGCGCTCGGCCCCGTGCTTCGGCGTCTTCCAGGTATACGGCGTCATGTGAAACAGCGCCTGGATGCTCTCCGCGTCGTACAGTGTGAAGGAAGTTTCCACCGGCTCCACTCCCGTGAGACGAAAGCCCGGATAGTCCTCCCGCTTCTCCTCATTCTCATACGGCGCGTCATAGAGCACGCTTTTCAGCTCCCACAGGTGCTTCGGTCCCGGAACCACGTAGAGGAAGTGTCCGCCCGGTTTCAGGACCCGGGCGAATTCCTCCGCGGCCAGCGGAGAGAAGCAGTTGACCAGGAGATCCACCGATGCGTCCCGGACGGGCAGCCGGTAGACCGAGCTCACGGCGATTTCCGCTTCGGCGCAGCGCTTTGCGGCCTTTCTGGCCGCCGCCTTCGAGAGGTCCACCCCCGCTGTCCGCCCGCCGTGATGCCGCAGCGCCGCACACAGCGCGGCGGTATAGTATCCCTCGCCGCAGCCCGCGTCCAGCAGAACCGGGTCGGCGCCGCAGGCCCGGTCGGCAAGCGTGCAGAGCGTTTCCCGCAGCGGCGCGTACCAGCCGCCGTCCAGGAACCTTGTCCGCGCCGCCACCATCTCCCGGTCGTCCCCCGGCGAGGCGGAATGCCGGTGATTTGCCGGCAGGAGGTTCACATACCCTTCCTTCGCGAGGTCATAGCTGTGGCCGGCCGGGCAGCGCAGAGAGCGGGCTTCCCGGGCCAGCGGCGCGCCGCAGACCGGGCAGCAGAACACAGAACCGTTCTGCCGCTCAGACATCCACATAGACCGTCAGGACGACGATGGCGACGGTGATCTCCGTCTCCGGATCGCCGTCCAGCGCAATCCCCCTCGGATTGGCGCCGCCCCGGTGGACCTCTGCATCCACGGTCCACTTGCTCAGATAGTCGGTCACCACCGCGGCATCCGCCTGTTCGGGATGCGGAACATAGATATCCGCGTGGATTTTCGCCTGCGTCTTCCGGTCCGTGATCTCAAAGACCTCCGAGATCCCCGCCATGCAGCAGTGATGGATCGCGTCCTTGGTCGCTTTCAGAACGGCATTGTTCTGATCTCCGCCGTGCATGTCCACGCCCTGTCCGATTTCAATGATCAGCCTCTTGAATGCCATGTTTCATTCCCTCCTGTTTCTTATTCCGTATTTCCCATCCATTCCAGGATCAGCCTGACAGTCTCATCCTGCTGTTCCTCCGCGCTGATCGCCGGAATCCCGTCGCCCTTCTGGGGGCCGTAGTTTCCGAACTGCGCGTGGTTTCCGCCATCCAGAATGTGTATCTCCGCCGGCCCGTATTCCGTCGCGGCGGAAACACGGTCCCGGTTGAGGACGCCGTCCTCGGAGCCGTAGAGCATCAGCATCGGCGCCTCCACCGGCCCGGTCGGATAAGCCGCCAGCAGAACAACGCCGCTTACCTCGTGCTTCCCCGCGAAAGCCGCCGCCATCGCGCCGCCCAGCGAATGCCCGCCGATGTACCACCTGTCACAGGGGTGTTCCTTCATCACCCGCTCCGCCGCATTCACCCCGAAGATCGCCAGATGAAACGGCATCTTCACCAGGCATACGTCGATTCCCTTCTCTGCCAGTCTGCCGAGCAGCGGCGCATAGGCCGTCTCCTCCACCTTCGCGCCCGGATAGAAGACCAGTGCGTCGGTTTCGGACGGTCCGTCGAAGTACCAGCCCCAGTCCGTCCGGTCAACCCGGACCTCCTCTGCCTCCAGCGCCTGCAGCGCTGTCTCATCCGCCCGGTAATAGTCCGCGGTATAAAGGAAGCAGGCCAGTATCATGGCAAGCAGGAGCGCCGGTATGATCCACCGCCGGATTCGTTTTCCTGTGCTGTTCTCTTTCCGTGTCGCCACTCTCATCCCCTTTGCCGCCCTCAGACCGTCCTTTGAATCTATTTTGGATTTTATCATAAATCGCCGCCTCTCACAATCCCCGCCGGGTCAAAATTCTCCCCTTCTCCGCTCCGCCTCCCTAAAACAGATCCCCGTAAAAAAGACCGATTCCCGAACGTCCGCTTTTCCATGCGGCGCCGGGGATCGGTCGATCCGGGCAGATTTGATTTTCGCGCTCTGTTTTGCTTAATGGAGGTATTTTCTCAGCCGCTCCGAAAGCAGGACTGCAAGGCCCATCTTGATCAGATCCGGAACGATAAACGGCAGCACACACCAGCCCAAAGCGGTCGCAAGGGCAATCGCCCCGCTGCTGCGGGCATACACAAGCATGAACCACGCCGTACCGAACGCATAGCAGACCGCAAGCCCCAGCACCATGGCTGCAATCCTCAAAGGGAGTTTCGCCCCGAAGAGCTTCTCCGCAGCCCAGTAGATCAGCCCGACAAAAATAAAGCCAATGATATATCCGCCGGTTGTTCCGAAGAGAATGCCGATGCCGCCGCTGAAGCCCGCAAACACGGGCAGGCCGATTGCGCCCAGAAGAATATACACCAGAATGGAGATCGTCCCCCGTTTTCCGCCCAGCAGGCCAAGCACACAGAACACCGCAAAGGTCTGCATCGTAAAGGGGACCGCCGCCGGAATGCTGATCCAGGAACAGATCGCGATCAGCGCGGCACAGACCGCCATATAGGCCAAATCGACAACCCGAAACTGCTTGTTCATGTCAAAATACTCCCTTCGTGCACCCCATGTCCGGAGCACGAAGGGAGTATAGCATTTCAGACATGTATTGTCAACTTATAATTGACTTTAGTGGTTTACAATTCTTTTCCGTTCTGCCGTCTTTCAATACTGATCCAGCTGCGTATGATACAGCTTTCCGGAGATGACGATCTGGCAGACTTCGCTGCTCCCCTCTCCGATGGTCAGCATCTGCGCATCCCGGAAATAGCGGTCCACATCCGTATACTGGCTCAGACCCTTTGCGCCGTACAGCTGCACGGCCGCCCGGCAGACCTCCAGGCACATCTCGGTCGCGAAAAGCTTCAGCGCCGCCACCTCCATCGTCGCGCGCTCCTGCCGCCGAAACATCTCCGCCACGGTATAGAGCGAATTTCGCGCCATGAAAATCTTCTCATACATCCTCGCAACCTGGAAGGATACCCCCTGATAGCTAGACAGGCTCCTGCCGAAATGACCGCTCTGGCTTGTATGCTTCACGCTGCACTCCATCGCTCCCTGTGCGATCCCGATGGCCAGCGCCGCCATATCCAGGCGCCCCTCGTTCAGCAGGATCTTCATCTGGCCGTAAGCGCTGTTCTCCTGCCCGATCAGGCAATCCCGCGGCACCTTGCAGTTCTTCATCCGGACCACTCCGGTGGGTGAGTTCTTCATGCCGATCAGCGGTGTGCGCAGGCTGTCATCCAGCCCGGGTGTTTTGGCATCCACATAGAACAGGCTGACATCCCGGTACCGCCCGGAAGTGGCGCTCTTGGCGCT
>CAMKEK010000055.1:0-8173 GCA_946411545.1 uncultured Clostridia bacterium | reverse complement strand
TGCTCCGGCTTCCACTCCCTGATCAGCTCCGGTACTTCTTCCAAGCAGATCAACAACGAGAAGGATGCCCAGATCATCGGCTACGGCTCCATGGTCATTGAGTCCGCTCTCGGCGTCATCTCCCTGATCGCCATCATGGTCGTGTGGAGCCAGACCTCCGCCGGCGGCGGCGACAGATTCCAGCTGAGCGCTCCTCCCACGATCTTCGCCGGTGGTATTGCCACCATGTTCGCGTCCTTCGCGGGCGAGAAGAGCTATCCGGTGATCTACAACCTGTTCACCCTGGCTGTCTCCGTCTTCGCTCTGACCTCCCTTGACTCTGCAACCCGTCTCTGCCGTTACCTGTTTGCTGAGCTCCTCACTCCGGAAGGAAAGACCCACGAGGATCTGACCGGCGCTGCGAAGTTCTTCAGCACCCCGATCGTCTCCACCCTGATCATGGTCGTCATCGGCTGCGGCATGGGCTTCATGGGCCTGAGCCAGATCTGGAGCGTGTTCGGTTCCGCCAACCAGCTGCTCGCCGGCGTTGCAATGCTCGCTGTCTGCACCTGGCTCGGCAAGATCGGCCGCAACAACAAGATGTTCTTCTTCCCGATGGTCTTCATGCTCTGCGCCACCATCACGGCTCTCTGCTTCACGATCATCAACGGCTTCAAGACCATCGCTGCCGGTGCTCAGTGGGGCACCTACTTCCAGGTGATCTGGTCCATCATTCTGGTCATCCTGGCTGTGATCCTTGCTGTCACTGCTTTCAAGACTCTGTCCGAGCAGGCCAAGAAGAAGGCCTAAGCCTGAGGCTTACAACCAAACATAAAAAAATCACTCCTTCGGGAGTGATTTTTTTATGGCCGGATACCGGGTTCAGAGCGGGATCTCCACCTGTTCGGCGAGTTCCTTGAGACGGGTTTCGATCTGCTGGGAGATGTCGCGGCTCATGCGGGCGTTGAGCGCATTGAGCTCCGCGCTGTCCGCGCTGTTCAGGAGCTTTTCATAGTTGGAGAGAATCTTGCTGCGGATGGTCTGCATACGGCGGTCTGAAATGCCGTCATCACTCCAGGAGATGCGCGGCAGCAGGTGGCGTTTCGTGGAACCGCCGGAATCCGCCGCGTCAGAACCTTGTTCCTCCGAGGAAAGAAGTTTTCCGAGGCCGCCTTTTACGGCACCGGACAGACCGAGCTTGGGCCCTTCGATCCGGGGCAGGACATTGGACAGCGCCATTTTTCGAATGGACAGCGGGAGATTCGCGTTCCGGATTTTCTCGTCAATTGCCTTTTTGCCCATGGCATGACTGGCCAGCAGCACAACAAAGGAAACAAGGAAGCCGATCAGGATGCCGACCGGGCCTTCGCTGACCAGGACGACGCCGCTTCCGCCGCAGAGCATGGCAATCAGCAGCGAGATGATGGACTCGACAAAGACCGCGGTCCAGGTGAGCGAATCGCCGTCGAGAACATCCTTCGCTTCCAGCTTCTCCAGAAGATGGAAATCACTGGCGGAGAGGGCGGAGGAGATTTCAAGGGAACGGTCCGGCACATGATACTTCCGACAGATTTCGGATGTATAGGGCTCCAGCTCCTCGGAAATCCGCAGCAGCCAGTCGGTTACCGGCTTGTAAAGGCAGGCTTTTGCATCTTCGGAGTAGAGGTATATTTTGATGCGCTCCTGCAGCGCGGTTTCCATATCGCTGAGGCGGGTGATCTTTCCGTTGCGCCAGTCCAGCAGGACGGGTTTGACCGCCTTCTCCAGCAGGGGATCCAGAAGATGATCCAGCACCGCACGGTAGAGGTCATCCAGCCGCCCGGAGACAATGGACTCGACGGTGCTGGAGGAGATCAGCTGGTCGACATCCGCCCGGAAGCGGACCAGCTCATCGTCGATTTTCCCGCACCAGGCCAGGCCTCTGGCAACACTGAACTCCGGTTCGCGATCGGTATAGATGACGGCCTGAGGAAAGACTTCCTGGCACCAGGAGCGGATTTCCTCCATACGGGAGACCCCACCGGTAAGAAAGAGAAGTTCCGGCGGCTCCTCACCGATGCTGTCCCGGACCTCGCGCAGGCCGGCGGTGAAAACCTCACGGAAGGATCTTCCCTGAAGCTGGGCACAGGGGGCTTCCGTCAGGCGGCGGGACATCTTGCGGTTCATGACAAGGTCAAGAATTGCAGGCTCGTCATAGGTGATCAGGAGAGAATCCGTACATTCTTCTTCCCGTTCCCCGGAGGGGCGGGAGTAATAAAGCTCTTTGAGGTGGCGGGCATGGAGCTCACAGTCCACCATCCAGCTCTCGCTCTCGGCAAAGACGCGGCGGAGCACCGCGGCATTCGGAGAGGCGTCCACACAGGCCTCCAGCAGGACCTCGTCCATGACGCCGCCGCCCAGGGCGACTTCCCCGCCGGTACGGATTTCGGTTTCCTTGCCTTTGTTGATGTAGGCAAAATCCGTCGTGGAAGAACCGATGTCGATGACGAGAACGGACTTGGTCCGAAGATCCACATAATCCCGGACGGAGTTGGACTGGATCGCACCCACCATGACGGCTCTGGATTCGGAGACGACCTTTGGATTCGGAAAACCGATGGTTTCAAAGATGCGGCGGTAGCGGGCGCGGTTTTCCGCATCCCAGCCGGCAGGGCATCCGATGTAGACGGAATTGCTCTTTTCCCCGCCGACGAGGGCGCCGCTGTCCCGCAGGGACTCAAAAACCCTTGCGGAAAAGTCACGGATCAGGGCCGCGCTGTCGGACTGGATATCCAGAAAGCGCCGCTTGAAGCGGGCTGCACTGCGTACGGCGGAAGCGGCGGAACGGGCGGCGTTCTCCCCGATCCGCACCTCACCGTTGCGCATGACGGCCCAGACGGTGATGGTAACCTTTTTGCCGTCGACATCAACAATCTCGGGATAGCTGACGCCGCCGCTGCCGACGCGGGCGAGGGTGCTCTCGCCGTCGCCGAGATCAAATCCCCAATAATTCATCATAACAGAGTCCTCTTAATCAACATGTTCGGTGGCCCGACCCGCGAGCAGGAGCGTTTCCCCGCTGACGAGCGCCGGCCTCTGGGTCGCAGAGGCGCGCTTGGTGGGAAGAAGCTCGAACAGGTCCGCGGTTTCCGGACTGTAGTCCACGGCTTCGATTCCCTGCTGATGCAGCCAGGGAAGAAGCTTCTTCAGCTGACGGATGGCATAGTCGCCGTTCTGGGCATACAGGGCTTCCAGAAGGTCACCCAGCAGCCGGAGCGTTTCGGGACTCCAGGAAGCGGAAGCGGGGGAGATGGCATCCTTCTGCTCCCGAAGCCAGGTCTCTTCCTGGGCCAGATATTCTTCCGATTTGCGGTCCATGGTTTCGACGGCCTTTTTGAGCGTCTTCCAGACGACATCCGCGTCCAACTCGGCGTGGACACGCACCTCGCGCTCCCCGTACCAGAGCCGGCCGGCCAGAAAGCCAAACAGCGCGGCCGCGGCCATCAGAATACAGCCGGGGAGATAATAATCCCGGATCAAAAGCGCGGAAATAAGCCCGCAGATCACCGCCAGCAGCAGGCAGATGACGCCGCCGACGCGGAAGCGGCGCTTTTCAATTTCCTTCCGTGCTGTCCCGGCCAGCAGAAGCCCAAGCATATCCCGCACGGCCGCCGCCTGACAGTCCGCCACCGCCTGGCGTTTCCGATCATTGGCATTGGCAGCGCTGTAGCGCAGAAGCACACGGTCGAGAACTTCGTTCAGACGGTCAAGGCTCTGCCTGCGGTTCTGATCGATGGCAGAGTCTGCCTTGAGCTCGGTGCGGATTTTATTCTCTTCAGCCTGAAGCAGACTGCTCATATTTACCGAATCCATGGCGTTACCTCATAATTGGTGTAGTACTCTATTTTACACCATTTTTCCGCTTCTTACAATAATCAGAATAACGGGATAAAAGCAAAGCTCGCCTTCGGAAAAAATACCGTCCGGAGGCGAGGCTTTCTTTTCTGTGGGAGTGCTTTATTCCGCCTCCACAAATTCGAGAGAGGCGAGAAAAACCGTCTTGTCGCTGCAGCAGGCGCGGATGTGCAGGCCGCCCGGCGTCTCGACACGCTGCCAGACGAGGGCGTCCCCTTCAAAACAGGGGGAGCGGAACAGCGCGTCGACGGAGCGGATCTTCATGGCGTTCAGTTCCGCGCTGGAGAAGGTGCCGAACATGGCCCGCAGATAGGCGGCGTTGTTCATGTGTCCCCCGACATCGATGTCCGTGGAGCGGACGGTATAGACGGCATAGGGTTCTACACCGTCAAAGCGGTCCGGGATCATCGTAAAGGCCTCCGTGCATGCAGAGTCCTGCCGAAAGAGGTTTCCGTTCGGGAACACTTCAGATGCCAGAACCATTCGGCCGGTGGCGGTGTTGACAACGGCCCATTCGGTTTTCCCGCAGAGCAGCGGTTCATCCCCCTGCTTCATCTCGTAGCTCCGCATGCAGCGAAGCCGTCCGGGAACCTCCGGCCAGGTGATCAGGGCGGTGCGTTCACCCATCCGCGGGCGGCGCAGGAAGACGATCTTCGTCTTGACCGTGAGCCAGTAGAGATTCTTCGGGCTCAGGTCACGCAGGCCGACCCCGAGAACATCGGCGTGCTGGGTGGCGATGTCCATGAAGCATTCAAAGGCACCGGGATAACTCAGGCGGCCGGATGCGTCACAGACACTGGGCAGCACAGGAAACTCTTTGGAAAAAACGAAATCCATGGTTGGCAACCTTCTTTCTGAAATCGGAGATCACGAGGCGTTTATTCGGAGACAATGACCTGCACATCCGTCCCGGACAGTGCGCTGCCGATGGCTTCCTTCATGCTCGTGTCAATATAAACGGTCCTGAGGGCGGGAAGCCTGGAGAGGATGCTCCAGTCCAGCGTCTCGCCCGTGCGGGCAAGGCTCAGGGTGGTAAGCCCCTTGAAGTCATCGAGGTTGTCCGTGGAATTGAGCTTGCAGTCGATGAGCGTGAGGCTTACGATGATGCGTTCCCTGTCAAAGGCCTTGAAGAACGATCCCCGGAGATCACAGTCCCGGAAGGTCAGATCTGTCAGGCCGCTCAGGCCGAGAAGGGTATCCAGTTCGTTCAGGCCGCAGTTGGAGAGCTCTGCCTCGGCAAGGTGGATCAAAGGCTTCAGACTGGAAAAGTCAGAGACATTCGCGCCCATCAGGCAGAGACGGCGCAGTTCGAGACAGTTACTCAGATCACCCAAATCACGGATCGGACAGGCGTCGGCGTTGCATTCCCGGAGCATCAGCAAACTTCCGATCCCCTGAAGACTTGTCAATGGACAGTAATCGATGGAGAGATACTCGACCGGGCAGGCGGGCATGGTCTCCAGAGAGCGCAGCGGCTGGAAGGCAAGAACAAGCTTTTCCAGATGGGTGAAGAAAGCCAGATCGGAAAGGTCCTCGATGCTTCCCGTGTTCTCCTCCCCGATGACGGCTTCATAAGAGTGCAGAGAGTACCGGTCACCGTAGATATACAGTTCCGTCAGACCGGCAAGGTCCGAGACTTTCATCTCACCCTCCGGAATTCCGCAGAATTCTCTGGCGGCTTGCTCCAGAAGCTCGTTTTTTATGTCCACCACGGTGTCATCGGGAAGCAGGCGGAGGTCCTCCTGCTGAAACCGGACTTCCACGCGCTTGGCGAGGCCTGTGGACCAGGCGATGATGCCGAAAATCACAGCTGCCAGAAGCAGCCCGAGAAGTACAGACAGCCGGACATGCCTTCGGATTTTCCGCTTTCGCTGCCGCTGCTGCTCCACCGTCAGATCGATGGGGACTTTTTTCTGCTTTTTCGCTCTGGGCTGCGGTTTTGCAGACTTTGCAGACGGAGAATCCGCGCAGAGAAGCTCCGGACCAAGCTGCGGCGCGTTCCAGAGCTTCGCGTAGAACGTTTCGTCGGACATGGTGTATTTCATCAGTGCGAAGAGATTGCCGATCTGCATCTCCATGCCGGGGGTCAGCCTGGTTTCTTCCAGAAAGATGTTGATGAGATTCTTTTTCTTGCTGACCGCATAGTGCATTTCCTTGCGGCAGTTATCCGAGCGCATATACGCATTGGAGACAAAGGCGATCATCAGACTTGCATCTGCAAGATGCTGGGCGATGTTCTCCTGCCACTCACTGCCGACTTCGATGCCGTCGTCATACCAGATGCGAAAACCGCGATGATGGAGCTCGTGCACGACTTCCATCACGGCGGGGGAATTGGCATGGGCGTAACTGATAAAAATATAAGGCTGATCGCCGTCATACGGCCTGATTTCTGCCATCGGGAATCCTCCTGCACGGAAGCAATGTCGCGGGATAAGGGTTCGATTCCGTGTGACTGTGATTATAGTTTAAAGCGGCGGAGAATGCAAGAGGGCATACAGGTCCGGACATCGGACCGGAGAGATCCGCGTCTCATGCTTTTGCGCGGCGATCGGCGCCCTTTGCGATGCGGGTCGCATACGGTCTTCGGCAAGAAATGAGCCTGAATCCCGCAGGATAGCAAAAGTTCACAGATATCCTGTTTCTTTTTGATGTGATGTGGTGTTATATACATCATGTCATGCAGAGGTATCTGAGCCTCTGAAGGAAAAACAAAAATCGGAGTGGAATTCGTTATGAAAGAAGTAAAACAACCAAAACTGCCGCTGGCATATTTCTACCTGATTGTTCTGCTGCTGCTTTTCCTGTTCAATGCGCTGATCGCGCCGAGAATTGCGCAGAAGGCGATCACCGAAGTGGATTACGGAACGTTCATGTCCATGACGGAGAATCAGGAGATCGGCAAGGTCCAGATTCAGAGCAATCAGATCATCTTTACCGATAAAGATGACACCAAGCTTTACAGAACCGGACTGATGGAAGACCCGGGGCTTGTGGAAAGACTCCATGCCTCCGGGGCTGAGTTTACCAGCGAGATTGTGGAAGAGGCTTCTCCGCTGGCAACCTTCCTGCTCTCCTGGCTTCTGCCGATCGGGGTGTTCGTCATCCTGGGCCAGGTCCTGTCCAAAAAGATGATGGACAAGGCCGGCGGCGGACCCGGATCCCTGATGTTCAATATGGGCAAGTCCAACGCGAAGGTCTATGTGAAATCGTCTGACGGCATTCGCTTCAGCGATGTGGAAGGCGTGGACGAGGCGGAAGAAAACCTCCAGGAGATCGTCGAGTATCTGGAAAATCCGCAGAAATACAGCGAGATCGGCGCCCAGATGCCAAAAGGCGTTCTGCTGGTCGGCCCTCCGGGAACCGGCAAGACGATGCTCGCCAAGGCCGTCGCGGGCGAGGCGAATGTGCCGTTTTTCTCCATGTCGGGATCTGAATTTGTCGAGATGTTCGTCGGCATGGGCGCGTCCAAGGTGCGCGACCTGTTCCGCCAGGCCAAGGAGAAAGCGCCCTGCATCGTCTTTATCGACGAAATCGACGCCATCGGACAGAAGCGCAGCGGCGGCAGTCGCATGGGCGGAAATGACGAGCGGGAGCAGACGCTCAACCAGCTCCTGACGGAGATGGACGGCTTCGACGGCAATACCGGCGTCATCATTCTGGCGGCAACCAACCGGCCGGAATCTCTGGACCCGGCCCTGACCCGGCCCGGCCGTTTTGACCGCCGTGTCCCCGTGGAGCTTCCGGACCTGAAAGGGCGCGAAGCCATCCTGAAGGTGCATGCGAAGAAAATCAAGATCGCGGATGACGTGGACTTCCTGCAGGTTGCCCGCATGGCGGCGGGCGCCTCCGGCGCGGAGCTGGCCAATATTGTCAACGAGGCCGCGCTGCGTGCGGTGCGTGACGGACGGAAGTTTGCGACCCAGGCGGACCTGGAAGAGAGCATCGAAGTGGTCATCGCCGGCTACCAGAAGAAAAACGCCATTCTCACGGACCACGAGAAGAAAATCGTCGCCTATCATGAGATCGGACACGCGCTGGTTGCGGCAAAGCAGACCAACTCTGCTCCCGTGCAGAAAATCACGATTGTGCCTCGCACTTCGGGCGCGCTGGGATATACCCTCCAGGTGGAGGAGAACGACCACTACCTGATGAACAAAGAGGAACTGGAGAACAAGATCGCCACCTATACCGGCGGACGTGCCGCGGAGGAACTGATCTTCGGCTCTGTCACCACGGGCGCGGCCAACGATATCGAGCAGGCGACAAAGCTCGCACGGGCGATGATTACCCGCTACGG
>CAMKEK010000054.1:0-8186 GCA_946411545.1 uncultured Clostridia bacterium | reverse complement strand
AGGGCTGTCGTCATTTATCATTCTTCTGTTTTCAGTAAAGCTTCGCGCCCGCGGGGATGTGCCGGTCCACCATCAGGAGGTTGAGTTTCTCCTCGTCATTTTCCTTATGGACGGCACTGAGCAGCATACCGCAGGACTCAATGCCCATCATGGGTCTGGGCGGCAGATTCGTGATGGCAATGCAGGTCTTTCCGACGAGCTCTTCGGGCTCATACCAGGCGTGGATCCCGCTCAAAATGGTTCTGGGCGTGCCGGAGCCGTCGTCCAGCGTGAACTTCAGGAGCTTCTTGGACTTCGGAACCGCCTCACATTCGAGAACCTTTACCGCGCGGAAATCGGACTTGGAGAAGGTCTCAAAATCAACGTAATCCGCAAACAGGGGCTCAATCGCGACATTGGAAAAATCGATTGTTTCCTCCGCCGCTTCAACCTCAGGCGTCGCCGGGGCGCTGCCGATTCCCTCGGCGGCTTCGGCATCCTCAGCCTTCTTTTCGGCCTTGGGCGCATCAACCGGTTTCATGGTCGGGAACAGAAGCACGTCGCGAATGGCCGCCGAGTCGGTCAGCAGCATGCACAGACGGTCGATGCCGTAGCCGATTCCGCCCGTGGGGGGCATGCCGATTTCCAGCGCATTCAGGAAGTCCTCATCCGTGGTGTTCGCCTCTTCGTCGCCCTTTGCAAGCTGCTCCTCCTGATGACGGAAACGCTCGCGCTGGTCAATCGGGTCGTTCAGCTCGGAATAGGCATTGGCCATCTCCCAGCCGTTGATGAAGAGTTCAAAGCGCTCCACATGCTCCGGATCATCCGGCTTCCGCTTGGTCAGCGGAGAGATCTCAACGGGATGCTCGGTCAGGAAAGTTGGCTGAATCAGGTGCTCCTCCACAAAAGCGTCGAAGAACAGGTTCAGAATATCACCCTTCTGGTGACGCTCCTCATACGCGATTCCCTTCGCTTTCGCAGCGGCTCTCGCCTCTTCCAGCGTGTGGATCTCATGGAAGTCCACACCGCTGTACTGCTTCACCGCATCGGTCATGGTGATCCGGGCAAAGGGCTTGCCGAGGTCGATCTCCGTCCCGTTGTAGGTGACGACGGTTGTGCCAAGGACCTCCTGTGCCACATGGCGGTACAGGTTCTCGGTCAGGTCCATCATGCCGTGAAAGTCCGTATAGGCCTGATACAGCTCCATCAGGGTAAACTCGGGGTTGTGCTTGGTATCCATGCCCTCATTCCGGAAGACGCGTCCGATCTCATAGACCTTTTCCAGGCCGCCGACGATCAGACGTTTCAGGTACAGCTCCAGAGAAATACGAAGCTTCAGGTCCTGATCCAGGGCGTTAAAGTGGGTCAGGAACGGACGCGCGGCCGCGCCGCCGGCGTTCTGTACGAGCATGGGCGTTTCCACTTCAAGGAAGCCCTGCCCGTCGAGGTAGCGGCGGATGCTGGAGATGATCCGGGATCTGCGGATGAAGGTCTCGCGAACCTCCGCGTTCATGATCAGGTCGGTATAACGCTGACGGTAGCGAAGGTCCGTATTTGTCATGCCGTGATATTTCTCCGGCAGCGGACGCAGGGACTTCGTAAGCAGCGTGACATGCTCGACATGCACCGTGATCTCACCGGTCTGGGTCTTGAAGACATAACCGCTGACGCCGATGATATCGCCCACGTCGTATTTCCGGAAGTCGGCAAACTCGGTCTCCGTAACCGCGTCCTTGCGCACATAGAGCTGGATCTGGCCCTCGCGATCCTGGATGTGGCAGAAGATGGCTTTGCCCATGCCGCGTTTGGACATGATGCGTCCGGCAATGCTGACCTGCTTGTTCTCGTAGTCTTCAAAGGCGTCTTTGATCCCGGCCGAGGTCGCGTCGCGCTCAAATCTCGTCTCACGGAAAGGATCGCGTCCCGCTTCCTGAAGCTCGGTCAGTTTGTCGCGGCGAATCTGCAGCAGCTCGGACACCTGCTGGGCAGTGGTTTCTTTTACTTCTTCCATGGGCACTCCTCAGGGATTCTCAACGGAGAGAACTTCCAGCCGGATCTCACCCGCGGGCGCGGCGATTGTCACGGTATCGCCCGCACGGTGGCCGATCAGGCCCTTGCCGACCGGAGAGTCGTCGGAGATTCTGCCCTCGCGGGGATTGGCCTCCTGAGAACCGACGATTTCATATTTATCTTCAAACTCATCGTCCAGGTCCCTGACAGTCACAAAGCTGCCAAGCGTAATCGCATCTTTCGGGAGATTGTGATCCACGTTGTCCACGATTTCGGCATGTTCGATCAGGTCCTTATACTCGGCAATGCGGGAATACAGCTTGCCCTGCTCGGTTTTTGCCTCGTCGTACTCGCTGTTCTCGGACAGGTCGCCGAAGCTTCTGGCTTCCTTGATCTGTTCGGAGACTTCCTTTTCACGGACGGTCTCCATGTAGTTGAGCTCTTTTTTAAGCTCGTCCAGGCGCTCCTGGCTCATTTTGTAACGGTTTGAATTTGAACTGGCCATGTTTCTTCTCTCCTCAAAAGATTGTTTAGCTCAGATATCTGAGCGCTTCCATCAATTGTGTATCATCCGATACGCTGGCGGTGCCTTCTTCGCCGCCCACCGTGCCTTCGGTTGTACCGGTGGCTGCCGCATTGCGGTTGAAGACGATCATATCCGGCACGACGCCGCCGGCCGCCGCGATGTCCGTCCCGTTCGGGGACAGAAGGCTGTGCGTGCTCAGGCGCAGGGCGCTTCCGTCATGCAGGACGATGACTTCCTGGGTGCGGGTGTTGCCGGTTGTGGGCTCGCCGATCAGGGTTGCCCAGCGGTAATCCTTCAGGACCTGTGCGAAAAGCTCCGACTCGCGGAAGCTGCCGGCATTGATGAGCACGACCATGGGAAGCTCGAGACTCATGCTGTCCGACTCCGTGACGCGCTCGGTGCCGTCCTTGCTGATATCGGAGAACAGGCGCCCCGCCGGGAGCAGGTAATCCAGAAACGTCGCGGCTTCCGTGGTCAGACCGCCGGAATTGTCGCGCACATCGATTACCAGGGAGACCGCCCCCTGGCTCAGCAGGTACTCGACGGCATCGACCGCCGCCTGGCCGCTGCCGGCTTCAAAGTTATGGATCTGGACGTATCCGGCGCCCGTTTTCTCAAGACGATAGGTGATCGCCTCGGAATTGACGTTTGTCGCGTCGATCTCCAGCGGGTCGGACATGCCGACAATGGTGAGATTGAACTTTCCGTTCATCTTCGACCGGATCAGCGTCCGGACATCATCGGTCGACAGGGTATCGACCTTTTGCCCGTCCACCGCGGTAATCAGCATGCCGATCACGACCCCCGAGCGCGCGGCCGGTGAATCCGGATAGACCGTCACCACCTGGAAGCCGCCGCTGGAATCCTTGACCAGACTCATGCCGATATCGGCATACTCGTTGGACGACGAGAGCTGATAGGTTTTGTATTCATCATCCGTCAGGAAAGTGCTCCAGGAATCGCCAAGACCCGAAACCATCGCAATGGCCGCGGAGTATCCCATGCTCTTGCGGTCGACAGGCTCGATGAACTTCTCATCGATGATGTCCTTGATCTCGATGTAGCGCATGGCTTCGTCAAAGTCGTCTTTCCCGCCGACCTCCCGGACCACCTGGTTGCGCGTGATGATACGGGTTGCAAAGAGCGACCCGAGCACCATCGCCAGTACAAACCAAAGCGGAATCCCGAGGCCGAGCAGGCGGCGCAGGAAAATCCCCACCCCGCCGAACATGCGGCCGAAAATCCGTCTCATGTTCTCTCTCCTTTTCCAAACTGAAATACGCCAGCGCTCCCGGGCGGCATTTGCCGCCGAAGCGCCGGCGATCCTGCCGCGCGAGGCTCAGCAGTTGTAATAGGACAGGCCGGAGAAGAACTGCGCAGGGTCGGTGCGTTCACCGTTGACGAACACCTCGAAGTGGCAGTGGGTACCGGTCGCCCGGCCCGTTGCCCCGAGATAGCCCACCGTCTGGCCCTGTGAGACCGTCTGTCCGCCGCCCACCGCCAGACCCGACATATGCGCATAAAGGGTCTGATAACCGTTGCCGTGGTCGATAATCACGTAGTTGCCGTAACCGTCGTTGTAGCTTGCCGTCACGACCGTTCCGCCGTCGGAAGCCACGACCGGAGCGCCGTCATTGCCGTAGCCGTCGATGTCGATGCCGCTGTGGTAGCGGGTCGCACCGGTAAAGGGGTCGGTACGGTTGCCGAAACGGCTGGTAACACGGGTGCTGCAGGGCACCGGCCACCCCAGGTTTCCGGTACCGACAGCGCCGCCCGGATTCAGGCCGCCGCCACCGCCTTCGCCGCTTTCTCCGCCTTCGCCGCCACCGTTCTGGGCGTTCTGGGCATTCTGGCGGGCAATTGCCGCGGCACGGGCCGCCGCTTCTTCTTCCTTCTGGCGCTGGTAGGCCGCCATCATGTCGGCGATCTCCTGCGCAGCCGCTTCTTCGGCAGCCAGGAAGCCTTCATACTCCGTCACGGCCACGTCGATCTGATCTTCCAGCTCCGCGAGCTCTTTTTCGGTCTCGGCGATCTGGCCGTCCAGCATTTCCTTTTCTGTATTCAGGACCTCCTGCTTGGCTTCGCAGTCGGCCTTGACTTCTTCATATTCCGCCTTGACCCGCTCGCTTTCCTCACGCGCCTCAATATACGCATCTTCCAGGTCGCGGTCAGCCGTCATGATCTTCTCCATGTCGTCCAGCGCGGTGAGAAACTCATTGAAGTCTCCGGAGCTCATCAGCACGGTCAGAATGTTATAGCCGCCGGTTTCTTCCATCGCGCGGACTCGGGTGCGATACTTGTCCAGCTGGTTCTGTTCACGGTTCAGCGCAAGATGCAGCTCCTCGGTCTTCTCCTCGATGATTCCGTCATACATGACAATCTCTTCACCGACGAGACGGAGCGCTTCTTTCGCCGCATCGTTCTTCTCTTCCAGGGCCGTCTTCTGGTCGAGGACGTTTGCCTGCGCTTCCTTCAGCGTGTCGACGCGCTCTTCCGCCTCTTTGACCCGGGCGGAAATCTCGTCTTTCTTTGCCTGCAGCGCGTCAATATCGCTCTGCGAGATGGCAAAGGCCGAGGGAATGACGCTGGCCACCAGCGACAGCAGCATCAGGACCGCCATAATAACGGCGATCACGGAGATCATTCTTTTTCTCTGTCTCATGGCTTATACCTTCAGGTAGTTGCGGATCGCGTTGACACCGCCGAAGACGCCGATCAGAACGCCGACCCCCACATAGACCCCCAGCATCGGAAGCATTACCTGTCCAAACGGAATCAGGGAAATAAAGCTGCCCGTCAGCGTATCCAGAAGACTGCTGTTCAGGACCGTATAGATGCCCCATACCGCGAGGAAGCCCAGCACGCCTCCCAGAAGCCCCAGAATCAGACCTTCAATCACAAAGGGTGTGCGGATAAAGGCGTTCGTCGCGCCGACCATCTTCATGATCGCAATCTCTTCCCGACGGCCGAAGGTCGTCAGCTTGATGGTGTTGGACATGATGAAGAAGGACACGAAGGTCAGAATCACCGTCAGAATCAGCGACACCACGCTCACGATGTTGCGGATCCGGACAAAGCGGTCCGCATATTCGATCTGGGCGTTCACCTTTGCAATCCCGGGGATAGCCTCAAGTTGGGTCTTGGTGTCGGCCATCTGGGAAATATCCGTCAGATGGATGACAAACCGGTGGCGGAAGACCGTCGAATCAATTCCTTCCATCAGGCGGTCATCGTACTTGGACATGAAGTTCGTCATGGCCTGGTCGCGCGAGACAAAATCCGCCGCCAGCACGTTCGGCACGTTCATGATATCGCCCTGCAGCGCCGCCGCAGAGGCCTCGTCCACGATGCTTTCATCCACGAAAGCGACCACTTCGTTCTGCTGTTCCAGATCCGCGATGAGCGCGTCGATGTTCAGCGACAGAAGCGTAATGCTGCCCATGATGATCAGGCAGGCCGTGATAATCGTCACGGAGGCGAAGGACATGAAACCATGCGTCCGGATACTCCGGAATCCTTCGCGAATGAGATATGCACTCTTACTCAAGCTCATAGCTGTAATACCCGTCTCCGTCATCACTGACCACATGGCCGTCGTCGATCGTGATAACCCGCTTGGAAAAGGCGTTCACCAGTTCCTTTTCATGTGTGACAACGAGAATCGTCGTGCCCATCTCGTTGATCTTTTCAAACAGCAGCATCAGCTCCAGGCTGCGCACCGGGTCAAGGTTACCGGTGGGCTCATCCGCAACGATCATGCGGGGATTGTTCACCAGCGCACGCGCAATGGCCACACGCTGCTGCTCACCGCCGGAGAGCTCGTTGGGGAAGCGCTTCTCACGCCCTTCAAGGCCGACCAGCTCCAGCACGTAGGGCACGCGCTTGGCAATGCTCTTGCCCTTGGCGCCGACAACGCGCATGGCAAACGCGACGTTGTCATACACGGTCATGTTTTCGATCAGGCGGTAGTCCTGGAAAATCACGCCCAGCGTACGGCGCACTCTGGGGAGCTTTCTGCGCCGGATCTTGACCATGTCAAAATCATTGACAACAATCTCACCGGCGGTGGCACGCACCTCGCCGGTGATCAGCTTCATCAGGGTTGTCTTTCCCGAGCCGGAAGGTCCGACAAGAAAGACAAATTCCCCTTCATTGATCGTCAGATTGATCCCGTCCAGCGCAACCGTGCTGCTGCTGTCATAGATCTTCGTGACGTCTGTCATCTGTACCATAAATTGCCTCCGAGAAACTCCGTTCCACCGTCATCCGGTCGACCGGAGAGGTCAATATTTCGACGTATTCAGCGAATCGAGATACTGCTTTACCATCATCGCAACCTTGAACACAATCGCGTGATCAAACTCACGAAGGTCCAGACCTGTGATCTTTTTGATTTTCTCAAGCCTGTATACTAATGTATTTCTGTGAACATACAGTTTCCTGGATGTTTCGGAAACGTTAAGATTGTTTTCAAAGAAGCGGTTAATCGTCTCCAGGGTATCTTCATCCAGCGTCTCAATGGGGTTCTTCTTGAAGACTTCATTGAGAAACATCTCGCAGAGCGTCGTGGGAAGCTGATAGATGATCCGGCCGAGGCCGAGGCTTTCATAGTGGATGATCGTCTTATCGCTCTCAAAGACGCGGCCGACGTCAATGGCAACCTGTGCTTCCTTATACCGGTCCGCCAGTTCACGCAGATGACGGGCTTCGGTGCTGATGCCGATCACACAGCGGATTCCGAGCTGCTCAAACAGCGCCTTTTCAATCCCCGCGGCAATGGCATGAATTTCTTCCTTCGACGTATCCGCCTGAATGGACTTGACCACAACAATGTCGCTCTCGTTGATGTTCAGGACGAAATCATGCTGTCTGTCCGGGAACAGCCGGCTTACCAGCTCCCCCGCCGCCACATCGGCGTTTTCCATCTGGCGGATCAGGAAGACCGTGCGCGGCTCGTCCGTGACAAAGTGAAGTTCCTTTGCCCGGACATAGACATCCCCCGGGAGAATGTTGTCGGAAATGATGTTCTTGATGAATGCCGCCCGGTTATGCTTTTCTTCGTAATTGGCCAGCGCTTCATCGAATGCAACCGCCGAAATGGCGCAGACCGTCTTTGCAACACTGTCCGTCCCGTCTACAAAAGCCGCATATCCCAGCTGCCCGCTCTCGGAGCTGAGGAGCACATAGGTTCTCCCCGCCGTCACCAGCTCGTGGCTGACACTGTCAACCAGATTGACCCGAAAATCCTCCACCCGCGACCCGATGGCCGCAAGCTCACTGCAGGCGATGACATATCCCTGGTCGTCTACAACCCCGACCGTTCTGTCGACGGAGTCCTTCATCTGAATAATGACATTTTGAAAAATCCTGCTCGGCATGATGCATTCTCCATTCTGCCTGTATCCGGCTGAAAATCCGGTCGGTCAAGACCGTGCAGAGGATCCAATACCCCATTTGGGCAAAATGTGGATAAAAAAACAAGATCAAAAAACCAGATAGTATTATAATAACTCTATTATCAGTAATTTTCAATAGAAAATGCGTCGAATTTTTGTGAATTTTTTCAGATGAATTGCCAAACAAGTCAAAAACCGACTTTTTTCAGGTGGCTTTTTTGACTATTTTTCCATACCAAGCATCTTGAACATGATGCACAATTCCTCTTCCGTCA
>CAMKEK010000053.1:0-8353 GCA_946411545.1 uncultured Clostridia bacterium | reverse complement strand
ACCAGTTCAAACTTCAGGTCCTCGGGCAGGCCGCCGACGTTGTGGTGGGACTTGACCGGGCCGCTCTCGAGAATGTCGGGGTAGATGGTTCCCTGCGCCAGAAAGCTGATGCCGTCGAGCTTATAGGCTTCCTCAGCGAAGACATCGATGAACTCCTTGCCGATGATCTTGCGCTTGGTCTCGGGATCCGCAACGCCCGCCAGCTTGTCCAGGAAACGGTCGACCGCATCCACATAGATCAGGTTGGCGTCCATCTGGTTCCGAAAGACCTCGATCACCTGCTCGGGCTCACCCTTCCGGAGCAGGCCGTGGTTGACATGCACACAGGTCAGCTGCTTGCCGACCGCTTTGATCAGAAGTGCCGCGACAACAGAAGAGTCAACGCCGCCGGACAGAGCCAGCAGAACCTTCTTGTCACCGATCTGCTCGCGCAGCGCTGCAAGCTGCTCGTCGATGAAGGCCTGGGCAAGTTCCGGGGTGGTGATCCGCTGCATGCTTTCAGGGCGTTTGTTTTCAGCCATTTGCTTATCCTCCGACTCATAAAAATCAATTTCGCGCCGATTATAGCACACAGCATATCCATTTTACAACATGATTTTTACTGCTTGACGAAATTGATTTCCAATCGCCGGTATCCCGCTCCGGCTCCGGCGGGAAGAGATCCCGCACTGCACTGCAATAAAGGATCTATCAAGAATCTGAGAAGCTTAGAATGACCCATTGCCATTTTTTTCATGAGATGTTAAAATACACTCATTCTTATTCTTTGTAGGTAGACCCGTTTAACCGGTGAAGGATCACTCCCCGTCTCCGGCGGTGAGAGCTCCGGATACAACATGATATTTTAAGGTATATCTTTTTTCACAGAGGCGACAGCAGATGGAAATCAGAATTCTGGCAGTGGGCGACGTTTGCGGAGAGCCGGGCATGAGCTTTCTCTCAAACCGTCTGAAGGAATATATCTCGGACATGCAAATCTCCTTCACCGTGGTCAACGGTGAGAACGCGAATGTGGTCGGGATTACCCCGAAGCAGGCGGATCTCATTCTCCGTGCGGGCGCGGACGTCATCACCCTCGGGAATCACACCTGGACAAGGACGGAGCTCCGTCCCTATCTGGACGAACGCACACGGATCCTCCGCCCCGGGAATTACGGCCCGCAGTGCCCCGGCAGAGGCATCGCGGTCTATCACAAGCCTTTCGGGGACGTGTGCGTCCTGAACCTTCTCGGACGGTTCACGCTGGACAACAACACGGATAACCCCTTCCCCATCGCCGACGGCTACATGGCGGAGATTCAGGAGAAGATCATCCTGGTGGACTTTCACGCCGAAGGCACCAGTGAAAAGCGGGCGATGGGCTATCTGCTTGACGGGAAGGCCTCGGCCGTCTGGGGCACCCATACACATGTACAGACCTCGGACGCGGCTGTTCTGCCGAAGGGCACCGGGTATATCACCGATCTCGGCATGACCGGTCCGATTCATTCCGTGCTCGGCATTGATCCGGAGCAGAGCATCGGCAAGTTTATGGGAGACCCGCCGCGGCGCTACGAATCCGCGAAAGGCCCCTGCAAAATGGAAGGATGTATTTTCACCGTCGAAACGGAGACCGGCCGCTGCCGGAGTGCGGAGGCGATCAGACTGACATGAGAACCGTTAAACTCATCCACGCCGCGGACTTTCATCTCGACTCGCCGTTTCAGAGCCTTCCCGCTTCCAAAGCCGCCGTCTGCCGCCAGGAACAGACGCTGATGCTTCAGCGTCTGGCGGAGCTGGCGGAAGCGGAATCGGCCGATCTGATGCTTCTTCCGGGTGACCTGCTGGACAGCGCCAACACCCGCGGAGAAACCGGTGAAGTACTGCTGCGCCAGCTCAGCCGTGTTCCCTGCCCCGTGGTCATCGCCCCCGGCAGCCAGGACTGGTACAGCGATCGTTCTCCTTGGGCCAGACTGAAGCTTCCGGAGAACGTGACCGTCTTTCGCGAGCAGGCCATCCATCTTGTCTCGATTCCTTCGGCCTCCGTCAGGGTCTACGGCGCAGCGTTTACAGACCGCACAGCCCCGGCTCTGCTGCGGGGCTTTCACGCAGAGCGCAAACACGATGTCTATAATCTTCTCTGCATGCACGGAGAGGTCGGCAATCCCCAGTCCCTGTGCAACCCCATCAGTGAAGAAGACCTGGCTGCCAGCGGGATTGACTATGCCGCCCTGGGTCACGATCATACCGCCAGCGGCCTGAGGCGAACCGGCGGCTGCAGCTATGCCTGGCCCGGCTGCCCGCAGGGCAGGAGCTTTGACGAATGCGGGGAGCGCAGTGTTTACGTCGTGACACTGAGCCCTGAGGGCTGCAGCCTGCGGCCTGTCAGCATCGCAATCCGCCAGTATCGCACGCTGGATCTGGATCTCACTGGGAAAGATCCTCTTCTGCTGATCCATACTTCTCTCCCGGACGACTCGGTGCGGGATGTGTATCGAATCACACTGACCGGCGAGAGCGCTCTGGCGCCGGATCTGCGGAAGCTGCATCAGAATCTGGATGAGATGTTCTTCTCTCTTCACCTGAAGGACAGGACACGGCTTCCGGAAGAAATCTGGGCATCCGCCGGAAGCGACAGTCTGAAAGGGCTTTTCCTCGAGAAGCTTTGCAGCCTGCGGGATGCGGCAAAAACCGACGAGGAAAAACAGCGTCTGGAGCAGGCCGCACGATGGGGCCTCGCGGCCCTGACCAACGGCGAGGAGGTGGCTGTCCATGAGAATCCGTAAGCTCTGCGCCTCTTTCGGGAAACTGCAGGGAGAAACCCTGTCGTTTCACAGCGGTCTGAACGTCATCTATGCCCCCAATGAGAGCGGAAAAAGCACCTGGTGCGCGTTTATCCGGGCCATGCTCTACGGGATCGACTCCGCGGAGCAGTCCGGCATCTCGGACCAGGCGCGCTACACCCCCTGGTCCGGCGCCCCGATGGAGGGGACCATGGAGGTCACGGCAGACGGCTGCGACATGACGCTGACCAGAACCACGGTCGCCCGAAACGCCCCCATGCATGAGTTCAGCGCTTACTACAGCGGAACGAACACGCCCGTGGAGGGAATGACCGGCCGCAACTGCGGGGAACTGCTTACCGGCGTCAACCGCGATGTCTTCCGGCGCAGCGCCTTCATCGGCCAGGGAGATGTCGTCGTCAAAGGGAATCCCGAACTGGAAAAACGGATTCAATCCATTGTTTCCAGCGGAGATGAGCAGGTTTCCTATTCCGAAACCGCCGAAAAACTGCAGACCTGGCAGCGCAAACGCCGGTATCACCATAAGGGAAGTCTGCCCGCCCTGGAAGATGAAATAGCCGAATCGAAAAAGCTGCTGGCCGAGATGGAAAACTCGTTCAGCAATGTCCGGGAGATGGAGACTCAGCTCGCCGACGCCAGGCAGGAGTGCAGTACCCTGGAGCAGCAGGTTACCGAAGCCCGAAGACGGCAGCGCACAGACGCCCTGAACCGCCTGCGGGAAGGACGGGCTCTGGTTCAGGAACGCAGCGACAGTCACGACGCCGCACTGGCCGAGGTTTCCCGTGCAAAAGACGCCCTGCGCCGCAGTGACTTCGGTGATCGGACCGGCGAGGAGCTTCGTTCCGAGATCGAAGCCGACCGCAGAACGCTGGATTCTCTCTCGGACCGGGAACCGACGGGCCGTTCCGGCCTGTTTCCGGCAATCCTGTGCTCCTTCCTTGCGATTCTCACCGCCGCTTTCTACGGTGCGAGCTCGAACCTTGCTTTGATTCTTGCTGCCGCCGTCTGCTGTGTCTTTGCGATTTTCTTCTTCCTTCGCTATTCCCGGATGCATCAGGAATCTCAGGCCGTCTCGGCAGAACGCGATCTGATTCTTCGAAAATACAAGATATCGGTGCCGGAAGACCTCGATGCCATCTTGCAGCGGCATCTTGCCCTGGAGGAATCCATCCGTCTGGCCGAAGCCGAGGAACAGCGCAGCAGAGAACGTCTGGAAAACGCCGACCGCCAGCTGCACACCCTGGAAGAGAGCGCTGTCACCGAGCTTGATTTTGCGGGGGGCGATTCCGAAGCCGCCCGGCTCAGCCGCCGGCTTCAGCAGCGCAGAAACGAGGCCTCCGAGCTCTCGGCCAGGATTTCCGGACTCAACGGCAGACTCAGTGCTCTCGGCGATCCGTTGGTGCTTGCAAGCTCGATCACCTACCTGCAGGAGCGCTGTGACACCATACAGGCCGAATACGAAGCCATTACCCTGGCTTCCGAGCTGCTGCGCGATGCAGACCTTGAGCTCAAGAGTCGTTTCTCACCGGAGCTCAGCAAACTGGCGGCCGAATATATGAGCGAAATGACCGGCGGACGCTATGAGGATGTTCTGATCGGTTCGGACTTCTCCGCCAAGGCGCGTGCCTCGGACGACACGGAAGCGCATTCTGCGGAATACCTGAGCGCGGGGACAATGGATCTTCTGTACCTTGCGGTCCGTCTGGCGGTATGCGAGCTTGCCCTTCCCCTCGGCGAGCCCTGCCCTCTGATTCTGGACGATGTACTCGTCAATCTGGACAACACACGATATGAACAGGCCATGAACCTGCTGAAAAAGATCGCGCTGCGGCGTCAGGTTATTCTGTTCACATGCAGACGGGAGTGAGGTACAAATGCCCGCGGTTTTTGTCAATACGTTTACGGTGCTGGCCGGAAGTCTGATCGGGATTCTCTTTCGCAACAGGCTGAAAGAGAGCCTGCGAAATGCGGTAATGAAAGCCCTGGGGCTCTGCACCATGCTGATCGGCGTTTCCAGTGCCGTTGCCACCAAGGATTTGCTCTGCGTGATCGTCTGCATGGTGCTTGGAACCGTGCTCGGAGAACTGATGCGCATCGACGACGGAATTGAACACGCCGGTGACGCAATTAAGGCAAAGCTCCTGCGCGGAAAAGCCGGCGGCGGTGCCATGGAAAGCTTCACGGAGGGCTTTGTCTCCGCCTGCATTCTGTTTTGCATCGGTTCCATGACGATCATGGGCTCGCTGGAAGCCGGGATCCGCCACAATTACAGCATCATCTATGCCAAGAGCATGCTTGATTTCGTCTCCAGCATGGCATTCGGTGCCGCAATGGGCTTCGGCGTCACCTGCTCGGCCGCCTTTGTTCTGGTGTTTCAGGGGGCGCTCACGCTGCTGGCCGGGGTTCTCGGGTCTCTGCTCTCCGATGCCGCCGTCACAGAAATGAGCGCTGTCGGAGGCGTGATTCTGATCGGTATGGCGCTGAACATGCTGGAATGCAGCCGGGAGCGCATTAAAGTTGCCAATATGCTGCCGGCCATTTTTCTCCCGATTCTCTGGATGGCCTGCGCCTCTGCGCTGAAATAACATAATATGGGAAGCCGACCGGAACAGGCGATGCTTTTCCCGGTCAAGGCTGAAAACAGGACCGAAGCGTTTTCCGCTCCGGTCCTGTTTTCAGTGTTTTTTCATTCTTTTCCGGCATCGGGGAGGGTCTTCGCCTCCCGGTAGCGCCGTTCATAGTCTCTCAAATCCCTGCAGGCAGGAAGAAGCTCCGCCTCCTGCGGGAAGTCCAGATGGATTCGCCGTATACAGCGCATACAGAACCCATCCCGCGCCTGCTCACTCGTACGGAGCACCTGCTTGAAGCCCCAGGTGTGGGTCACAGAGCTCTGGGTAAGCAGTTCTCCCGGCTTCAGAAGATACCCCAGGGTCTTTCCGTTTTCCCCGGCGCACATCGGCAGAATACGCTGCTCCGCGAAGCACATGGTCTGCACCGGGTCCAGTCCCTCGGGCCGGATATGCCGCATGAAATCAAAGGCCTCGTCCAGATACGCCTCCCGGAGCGCCTTGTCCCGGAAGAACAGGAACGCCGTGTTTGCCGCGTTCAGGCTGAAATCCCACCGCGCCGGAAACGCATAGCCTTCCGAAAACGGAAAACGGGACGGCTCCGGATAAGTGCGCGGATTCAGCGGTTCCGGATGGGCCGCTGCCGCGTCCCCCTTCAGCCGCGATTCGACGTTTCCCCAGACCACCAGGTCCGTATCCAGCATAACGCACGGCAGGGTCTGGAAACTCAGCGCCTGAAGTTTTCCCGCTGCCCAGAAGGCAGCGGGATCAATTGTTTCCGCCAGGCCGTCCAAAACGGTCTCCGTCCCGTCCCAGAAAGCCGCAATACCGATGTCCCGGAAATACGCCGCTCCGTCGGTATCGGTCAGCATTCTGACCGGGCCGCTGTGCCGTTTCCATTCCAGCGCGGAAAGGATCGCGGTCAGCTGCTCATAATCGGGAAAGCGGATCTCCCCCTGATGGCGGCGGCGGTTTGGTTCAGACCAGAACGAATGACAGGCTTCCATCCGTCCCGTTCAGATCAGCTGCAGCCCGTATCCCAGGGCAAAGCCGCTGCCGGAACCCGCGCTTCCCTCGGCGGAAGTCCACCAGGATCCGGAGAAGGACCCCCACCAGACTTCCGGGATCTCCATCCACCAGCTGCCGGAGGAAGAAGTCCACCACTCGCCGGAGCCGACGGCGAACCCCGATCCGCTTCCGGAACTCATCAGCATGCCGGCATAGGACCCGCTCCGGCTGCCGGACTGCAGTCCGGCGTCGCCTGCACCGCCGAAGCTTCCCTCCCCGGCCTGCTCCGCCAACGAGCGTTCCACCGTCTGACTGTATTGTTTCCACCACTCGCTTTGCAGCATGATATCCCATACAAACTGAAGGCTTCCGTGTTCGCTCATCGATTCCTCTCTTTCACCGGGATCAACACCAGCTCCGTACGCCGAATGCAGTCTTAACCGCGTGTTCATCTGTCAGATTTCTATTTTGTTTATTATAACAAAACACTCCCTCAAATTACAACAGAAACTTATAAAAAACCAAAAGATTTCTTTTGCCGCTTTCCGGCCCGGCTTCGGACTGCCGTCGCCGCGGATGACGGAACGTAAATTCGTCCTGCTCTTTCGGCGACAGTTTCTGTACAAATCGCCAGTTGACAAATAACTCTCCTGACATTATAATCGGAGAAACTTTAAGGCGACCCTGTGAGATCGGCAAGATGAAGTGGATATTTGCGGGTATGGTATGCCCGTTTTCTGCCTTGCCGTCTCCGGCGAGGTTTTCTTTTTGGATTCCGGATGGAGGAGAAAGAATGGTCGAGTTTGACAAAGTCAAAAAAATCGGTGCTTTTGTGAAACAGCTTCCTTTGGAGGGCTGTGATGACGTTTTTTCCCGTTTCAACAAAAATGAATACGTGATGTTTCCCGGTTTTTGTGATGTGCATGTGCATTTTCGCGAACCGGGATTTTCTTATAAGGAGACCGTTGCGACAGGCGCCGCCGCGGCGGCCGCATCCGGCTACACCGCGGTCTGCACCATGCCGAATCTGAATCCGGTCCCCGACAGTCTCGCGCATCTTCAGCCGCAGCTGGACCGAATTGCGGAAGTCCCCGTCAGGGTTCTCCCCTACGGCTCCATCACCGTGGGTGAAAAAGGCCGGGAACTCTCGGATCTCGAGGCGCTTGCCCCTTACGTTGTCGCGTTTTCGGACGACGGCGTCGGTGTGGCGGACGAAGGGCTGATGCGGGAAGCCATGCAGCGCTGCAAAGCGCTCGGAAAGCTGATCGCCGGGCACTGTGAAGATATGCGCTGTGAGGATCCCCGCGAACGGGAGTGGAGAGAGATTGAGCGGAATCTGCGCCTTGCGGATGAGACCGGCTGTGCGTTCCATGTCTGCCACATCTCCACAAAGGAATCCGTCCAGCTGATCCGGGATGCAAAGCAAAGCGGTGTTGATGTCAGCTGCGAAACGGCGCCGCACTACCTTCTGCTCAACACGGCGCTCATCGACGACGACGGAAGGTTCAAGATGAATCCGCCGATCCACAAGGCGGAGGACCAGGGCGCGCTGCTGGAAGCCGTGGTCGACGGGACCGTCGACATGATCGCCACCGATCACGCCCCGCATTCGGCGGAGGAGAAAAGCCGCGGATTTGAAAAGAGCCTGAACGGCATTGTCGGTCTGGAAACCGCGTTTCCGGCACTCTATACCGGGCTCGTTACCGAAGGGATCGTTCCCCTTGAAAAACTCATCGCCCTGATGTCTTCCGCTCCGGCCTCCCGCTTCGGCATCTCCCTCTCCGGCGACTATGCGATCTGGGATCTGGACCGTGACTATACCATCGACCCGACACAGTTTCGCTCCAAAGGACGCTCGACCCCCTTTGAGGGCTGGCCGGTGCTCGGCAGATGCCTGATGACTGTAAAAGACGGTAAAGCAATCTATATTTCGGAGGATAAATGACTTATGGCAAAACGTACGGATGTGAAAAAAGTTCTGATCATCGGCTCCGG
>CAMKEK010000052.1:0-8462 GCA_946411545.1 uncultured Clostridia bacterium | reverse complement strand
AATATCTTTATCCCGACCATAGCGGTGGAGCAGACGGAGATCACCGTGGACTCGAAGGATGGATACAGCTTCCCGGTCAAATTCTATGGACAGGACGGAAACTTTGACGTTGCGGTTTCCAACTCGGGATACTTCTTCACCGCAGACATCGAGGGCCCGGATGCAGACGGGGAAGCGAGGGTTTTCATCGATCCGGTTCGTTACGGAAAGGGGACGCTGACCCTTATGGATCAAGCGGACAGCAGAAACAACAGAACCATTACCGTAAACATCGAACATGATGCGGTATATGATACGACCTCGTATCCGACCGGAAACTACACGGCAATCATGAGAGATCCGAACAGGTATGACGGGGAGCAGATGTCCATCTATGGAAGAGTGCTGCAGAAGCAGAGCACATCCGGGTATGGCATGAGCGCGAAAAACGGCGAGGACGCTGAAAAGTATACGCTGAAGCCGCTAGCAGGAGGATCCGCATACGGCTCCTACGGACACAGCGTCGTTATGCGCGTTGCAACCAGCGGACGCTGGGATGATGTGTTCTACGTCACATGCTCCAAATACGAGGCGGAAGGCATCATTGAAGATGATTACATTACCGTCTACGGTACCTGCCGGGGCACGACGACTTATACAACCGTACTCGGCGGTTCCGTGACGATACCGGAGCTCGACGCAGAGAAAATCATTCTCGGACGGGGCTGAACCTTGACCGGGGAGTGCGCGCTCCCGGACGGGGAAGCGCAGCGATAAAGAACGGCCTCCGTATGGAGGGCAGGAAAAAGGAATAATGGGAGGTTAAGATTACCATGCTCAGAAAAAGAATACTTGCGGCGACTATTACGATCATACTGATGCTCAGCATGTCAATTCCCGCCTTCGCGGTGGTGAGCGGCCCTGTTTCTGTAACGGATATTCGGGAAGGCACCATATTTACATACGGTACTTATGAACAGGATGGAGATGAGTCAAACGGGCAGGAGCCCATTCTCTGGCTGGCTCTTGAAAACCTTGAAAATGATGTGCTTTGCATCAGTGTCTACGGCCTGGATCTTGTGTCCTATCATCCGGATTATACGGACATCACTTGGGAAACCTGTGCCTTGCGTGAATGGATGAACGACAGCTTCCTGAATACGGCGTTTACGGAAGAAGAGCAGGCGTCCATTCTTTTAAAAGAAATCAGGAACAGCAATACAACGGACAGCAACACGATGTGGCGCATGATGAAGAATTCCGAGCCCACGGAGGATAAAATATTTGCGCTTGATTGCCATGAGGCTGAGGGCTATTTTGGAAATCGAAAAGCGTACAGCAGCGGCGGAGGGTCTGTAGTCACCCAGCTTCTCGCAGATCCGGCCTACTGTGTGGCAACGCCCTATGCGGTGCAGCAGGGAGCAATGGAAGATGACGGATTCTGTTATTGGTGGCTTCGCGGCGCCGCCACCAGGACCTCATACGCCGCCTTTGTCGGCCCGAATGCGAGAGAAGGCACCACGCACCAGTTCTCAAGTCATATTACCGTTCGTCCGGCCATGTGGCTCAATGTGGTGACGGCACCCGATATCACCGTTGTGGCGTAACCATTAAAACTCAAAATCAACCCATAATACAGCAGAACCCCCGCCGAATGGCGGGGGTTCTGCTGCGTATGCATATCTATAGGGATCATTTCCTATGCTTAATCTTCATGAAAAGATCGGGGGCCTGTTCACCGACAAGGGCGACCGCATGGAAAATGTTCAGAATCTGACGGGGACTGCCTTTGCGAAGAACCCGGCAGAGGGTGTTCACCGGGACGCCGCCGGAGGTATCGCGGCAGCGTTTCTGGATACGCGGGTTGGAGCGGATCTCCTTGACGTAAATCATTCTTCCCTCATCGGAGAGTGTACAGGAAGGGGTGAACAGCGTCGTGATGCAGGAGAAGACGGACTTGGCAAACATGTAGCGCAGGTCGGCGTCGTCCGGAATCCCGAATTTCTCACAGAGCTCCTGTGCCCGGATATCCGCTTCGATGCAGACGGAAAACTTCTTCGGATAGAACTTGGAGATCAGGCTCTCGCCGTTGTGCATGATGTAGCGGTACTTGCACTCGCTGCGCACGGCGATCATGGTGCAGCGATCCAGACAGTCGAAAACAAAGAGACGGTCCTCACCCCAGAGATAGTCCTTGAAGCGGATTTCATTTTCGCGCAGAAGGGAAGCGGAGTAGAGCTTGGCCCAGACCTGGTTCAGAAGGTTTGCCTTATAGAGGCGGGCGAAAGCCGTCTTCAGATCCTGCGGGCGGACGAGACAGTCAAACTCGTTGTACTCGCGCTCCCGGCCGTCCGCCTCGACGATGCAGAAGCCCATGAGAATCAGATCCGCACCGCTGTCAGCAGACTCCAGCGCGTAGGAAAGCGCATCGGGAAGCAGTTCATCGTCCGCGTCGATGAAGGTGACAAAGGCGGCGTCTTCACAGACCAGCTTCAGAGCGGCGTTTCGTGCTTCGGCGGGACCGTGGTTCTCCGTACGGACATAGCGAAGCCGCGCATCCGCGTCACCAAGCCGGCGAAGAATGGAGGCCGTGCGGTCGGTAGAACCGTCATCCACCACAATCAGCTCCAGGTTGTCATGGGTCTGACTCAAAACGCTTTTCACAGAACGCTCGATGTATTTCTCGGAATTGTAGGCGGGCATGATCA
Organism: uncultured Clostridia bacterium; assembly: GCA_946411545.1. GTDB lineage: Bacteria > Bacillota > Clostridia > Oscillospirales > Oscillospiraceae > Limivicinus. Next base: position 5,775 of record CAMKEK010000052.1, on the reverse strand, counting down.
CGGAAACCTTCAGGCTGTTATTCTCGCTCATCGTCCATCCTCCTCAGTTCGTCATGATTCTGCTCCTGTGCGGAGCAATAGCAGGCATAGAGATAGTCGTACATCGGCATCAGCCGGCTGAAAGCGCGGGTTATGGTGCCCGTGAGATCGGGACCGAGATGCGACGGATCGAAGTCGCGTTCCCGTTCGAGACCGACGCGCTTGCGGTTGTACCAGGGGTTGATGACAGGACCGAGATCCTTCTTCGGCCGCTTGTATTCCGGACCGGTCACGCGGAAGCCGCGCATCTTTGAGGCATCCTCGGCCAGACGCTCAAAATGTGCGGGATTGGCATCAATGCTGCTGCGGAAGGCGTCCATCTCCGAAGGCGTCACATCAAAAAAGCCAAGTCCGTAGCTGAAGGTGGAAGCGGAAATTTCAAACCAGAACATGGGGCCTTCGGTATGCCGGTTGTCGCCGTTAAAGAGTGTAAACCACAGGTGGTCCTTGTATGGTCCGCGCCCGAACAGCCGCCGGGCATCCCGGTAGATCCGGGAGACATGAAGGGTGAAATTCTCGCCCGGGAAAGCACGCTGCATCTCGGCCAGGGTATCCTCGGCCAGCGCGTGAAAAGGTTCATGGAGCACGCGCATGTACTGCTCCCGGTGCTCCTGAAACCAGGGGCGTTCATTATGGAAGGTGAGCTCCCAGAGAAACTCCGAGGTCTCGCGGGTAAATCCTTCAAACATGGGTTCTGACATCCGTTTCTTGAATTGGTATCTTTCAATGGTATTATAAACAATCGAAGAGACTTTCGCAAGCCTTGACAGTCAGGAAAAAAAGAGGTATATTGAGCAAGCAAATGTTCAAAATAAGCAATTATTTACGAAAGGGTCCGGAACGTGACGATACGGGAGCGGCAGATCCTGAACTGGATCGAAGAAAACCCGATGATTTCACAGGAAGAGCTGGCGCGCAAGGCAGGAATTACGCGGTCTGCCGTGGCGGTGCACATCTCGAACCTGATGAAAAAGGGACATATTGCAGGCCGTGGATACGTAATCAACGGAGCGGCCTATGTGGCGGTGGTCGGCGGTGTCAACATTGACATCGGCGGAAAGCCCATCCGGCCGCTGATCGCACGGGATTCCAATCCTGGCAAGGTCTCCGTCAGCCTTGGCGGTGTTGGGCGGAACATCGCGCATAACCTGAGCCTGCTTGGGATTCATGTCCGTTTCCTGACCGCCTTCGGAGACGATCTGCATGCACAGCGGATCGAAGCGGACTGTGCAGACCTCGGAATTGACATCAGTCATGCGCGCAAGGTCGCAGGGGCGTCCACTTCGAGTTATCTGTATCTGAACGATGCGGACGGCGACATGGTGCTGGCGGTTTCGGACATGGAGATCTGTGAGCGGATTACCCCGGACTATATCGGCGCAAATCTCAGCCTGCTGAACAACGCACAGGTGGTGGTAGCGGACGGAAACCTTCCGGCCGAAACGCTGGAATATCTGGCGGAGCACTGTTCAGCGCCGATTTTTGCCGATCCGGTGTCGGTGACGAAGGCGGAGAAGCTCCGGCCGGTTCTCGGCAGGCTGAACACCCTGAAACCGAACCGGATGGAGGCAGAGCTGCTGAGCGGAATCCGGATCACGGATGAACGGTCCATGCGCCTCGCGGCGGAAAAGCTTCTGGAAACCGGACTGCACCGGGTGTTCCTCTCCCTGGGGGCGGAGGGCGTTTTTGCGGCAAACAGCGAAGAGCAGAGGCTTTATCCCTGCATGCCGGCCTGCGTCCGCAGCACAACGGGCGCCGGGGATGCTTTTATGGCGGCGCTGGTCTGGGCTTACCTGGAGGGCATGAATCTCGAAGACACGGTACGGGCGGCTTCGGCCGCGGCGGCCATTGCGACAGAGAGCGAAGAAACCATTAACCCGGCACTGTCGGAGACGGCACTGCGTGAGAGAATTCAACGATAATCGGAGGAAAAACATGATGAATCAGTACTTGGACGTAAATCCCGAAGTATCCGCGGCGCTTGCCGCCGGCAAACCGGTCGTGGCGCTGGAATCCACGATCATCTCCCATGGCATGCCGTATCCGCAGAATGTGGAGACCGCGCTGAGCGTGGAAAAGATCATCCGTGAAAACGGCGCAACCCCCGCCACCATCGCCATCATCGGCGGGCGGCTGAAGGTTGGTCTGACACCGGAAGAAATCGACTATCTCGGCAAGACGGGAACAGCCGTTACCAAGGCCAGCCGCCGCGACCTCGCGGTGCTGGTGTCGAAGGGCATGGACGGGGCGACGACAGTCACCACGACGATGATGATTGCGGCGATGGCCGGAATCAAGGTCTTTGCCACCGGCGGCATCGGCGGCGTGCATCGCGGCGCAGAAACCACCATGGATATCTCCGCGGACCTGGAAGAGCTGGCGAATACCCCGGTGGTTGTGGTCTGCGCGGGAGCGAAGGCCATCCTGGATCTGAAGCTCACGCTGGAGTATCTGGAGACGCACGGCGTGCCCGTCATCGGTTTCGGAACCGAGGAACTCCCGGCCTTCTACAGTCGCCACTCCGGCCTGAAGGTGGACTACCGGATGGACACACCTGAGGAGTGCGCAAGGGCCTTCCATGTGCAGCAGACGATCGGAATGAAGGGCGGCATGCTGGTGACCAATCCGATCCCGGAGGAATACGCCATGGACGACGCGGTCATCAACAAGGCGATCGACGAGGCGATCGACGAGATGAACGCCAGGGGCATCCACGGCAAGGAGGCTACGCCCTTCCTGCTGGCCAAGGTCAAGGACCTGACCGGCGGCGACAGCCTCGACTCCAACATCCATCTGGTGTTTAACAACGCAAAGGTTGCATCCCAGATTGCATCCTGTCTCTGCAGGCTGGGATAAGAAGCATCCTCCGCTGCGCGGAGGATGGTGAGTCAGCGTTGCCAAGGTTGCGTCTCAGATTGCAACCTGTCTCTGCAAGCTCGGATAAGAGGCATCCGGTCTCTGAAACCACAGATTGAACAGAAACCCCTCCGCGAATGCGGAGGGGTTTCGTTATGACTGGGCCTGTGCATGTTCCAGCGCGGCATAGCTGCCGCCGCGGGCAAGAAGCTCTTCCCGTGTGCCCTGTTCCACAATATGCTGGGCATCTACAACCGCGATGCGGTCGGCATTGCGGATTGTGGAGAGACGGTGCGCAATGACGACGACGGTTTTGCCCTCACTGAGGCGGTCGATGCTCCGCTGGATCCGCTGCTCGGTGACACTGTCCAGAGCCGAGGTCGCTTCATCGAGAATCAGGATCGGAGGATTCTTCAGAAACACGCGCGCGATGGAGATGCGCTGTTTCTGCCCGCCGGAAAGCACGACGCCGCGTTCTCCGACAAAACTCTGATATCCGTCCGGCATGTGCATGATATCCTCATGGATCTCCGCACAGATCGCGGCCTGAATGACCTCGCGGTCCGTCGCGGAAGGCCGGCCGTAGCGGATGTTCTCCATAATGGTGCCGGCGAAGAGAAACACATCCTGCTGAATGATCCCGATGTTCTGACGAAGGCTCTCCTGGGTGAGGGTACGGACATCCTTCCCGTCCACCAGCACCGCGCCGGAGGTCACGTCATAAAAACGGGGGATCAGGTGACAGATGGTGGTCTTCCCACCGCCGGTGGAGCCGACCAGCGCGAAGGTTTCGCCCGGCGCAATGGTGAGGCTGATGTCGTTCAGGACGGGAATACCGCTCTTATAGGAAAAGGACACGTGGTCGAAGCGGATCTCTCCTCGGACATCCGAGAGAACACCGGCATCCGGGGCGTCCTGAATCTCCGGTTTTGTCCGCATCAGCTCGACAAAGCGGTCGAAGCCGGCACTGCCCTGAGCATAGACTTCCATGAACTGGACCAGCTTGCGGATCGGGGAGATAAAGGCGGAGACATAGAGCGTGAAGGTCAGAAGGTCGACAAAGTCAAGCTCCCCGCGCATGATCAGCAGGCCGCCGGCAGTGACCACCGCCACCTGCATGATGCCCACCGTGGCTTCGATTCCGGCGTTGAAAAGGCCCATGGAACGATAATACCGGACCTTGCTGGTTTTGAAGGCTTCGTTGGCGAGGTCGAATTTGGCATCCTCCGCCTTCTCAGCGGCGAAAGCCTTCGAGGTGCGGATGCCGGAGATGCCGCTCTCAATGGCGGCGTTGATCTCTCCCGTCCGGATCTTGACGTCCTTGTTGGCCTCCTGCATCCGGAGTCTCTGACGGACAGAGAAGGCGACACAGAGGGGCAGCAGAACAATGAGTACCAGGGTCAGCTTGACGTTGACGGTCAGAAGAATGATCAGGGAACCGAGAAGCGTCACACTGCAGGTCAGGATATTTTCCGGACCGTGATGCGCGAGCTCCACAATCTCGAACAGGTCGCTGGTAACACGGGCCATCAGGACACCGGTCCGGTTGCGGTCAAAGAAAGAGAAGGACAGCGACTGCATGTGCATAAACACATCGCGCCGCATATCCGCCTCCACCAGCGTTCCCATGCGGTGACCGACAATGGTGATCAGATACTGGAACCAGGCCCGCAGCAGGTAGGCGGCAAAAAGAAGCGCCATCACGGAGAAGAACGCGGCAAACTGCTTCTGGGGCAGCAGCGTGTTCATGGTGTGCCGGGTCACATAGGGGAAGGCCAGATCTACCAGCGCCACCGCCAGAGACAGACACATATCCAGCGCAAATGCGCCGCGATGCGGAGCAATGTAGGAGGCAAAGACCGCAAGCTTTGAGCGGTTGAAGTCGATCGATCGATTCATCAAAAGACGCGATCAGGATTCGGAAGCGGGCTTGCCGGAAGGCTTTTTGCCGTGATAATGCCGGCGGCGGGGCTTGCCGTTTTTCTTTTCGGACTTGCCGCCATCGGAAGCCTCCGCGGGCTGGACCGTGTGCTTCTGGACCTTGACGGGCGCGGTCTCTCCGGCTTTCTGGGTGCCGGCGCCGGAGGATTTCGGCGCGGAGTGCCGCTTGCCGAAACGGGAGCGCTGGCTTCCGCCCTCCGAAGGTTTCTGCTTGACGGCCTCTTCCTTGACGGGGACCACAATGGCGGGGGCGTCGGCGGCGGGCTTGGCACCCTTGTGACGACCGCGGTTCCGGCGGTTTCGCCTGCTCTTTTCCGGTGCGGCTTCATCCTCGGGTGCGGCAGCGCTCTTTTCCGGAAGCGGTGTGACCACCATGGTCGGGATGGCCCACTCGTCCGTTTCTTCCGCCTCAGTTTCTTCCGGCTCCGGTTCCACATATTCGAGAACATGAGGGGGCTCCGCTCCGTCTTTCGGACGTCCGCCGGGAACCGCCGCAAGCTCATAGCTCTTGTATTCGTGAAGGACGTCCTCACGGTCCTCGTCCAGCTTCACCTTGACGGTGGAGCGGAGAAGATTGACCTGGACGGCCGTTCCGTAACCGTCCTTGGTCTCGACGAAGGCACCCTGCTTCGGAACCTTCTTGACCAGGTCTTCATAGGCTTCCTGCTCATACCGCAGGCAGCACATCAGACGGCCGCAGCTGCCGGAGATTTTGGCGGGATTGAGGGAAAGGGACTGAATTTTTGCCATCTTGGTGGAGACGGGATGAAAGTCGTCCAGAAACTGATTGCAGCAGTAGGGACGGCCGCAGATTCCCAGGCCTCCCAGCATTTTCGCTTCGTCCCGAACCCCGATCTGCCGCAGCTCGATCCGATTGTGCAGGATTCCGGCCAGGTCCTTGACCAGAGAACGGAAATCCACCCTTCCGTCAGAAGTAAA
>CAMKEK010000051.1:0-8620 GCA_946411545.1 uncultured Clostridia bacterium | reverse complement strand
TCTGCGTCAGAAGCGTTAGGGCGTTGTCGCCGTCCGGCAGGTCAAACATCTTGTGTTCGAGATAATGTGCCACGCCCGCAGGGGTATCATAGGCGGTGCCGTCCAATGTAAACCGGCGGTAGGTTCCGCCGTAGTCGGTCGCAAAAACCGCATAAAACCCCGAAAAACCTTTCTTCGGGAGAACCCGGATTCGAAGTCCGCTCGCTGCGGTCCCGCTGTATAAGACATCCCCGGTGGCGGGGTAATCAAATTTCTGCATCGTCATGTTCATCCTCCGGGTCGCTTTCCTGTTTCAGCAGATAGATCTGATCGCATTCCACACTCTTTGCAATTGCGATTACCTGCGCGGCGGTGACTTCATTCACCAACGCGGCCAGGTCTGTCGGACTGTAGTCCGCGCCGACCACGGCCTGGGAGAGATAGAAGCTTTCCAGCGCCCCCTGTGAATCCGGGATGGAGCGCAGATCCGAGATCACACCGGCTTTCGCGGTCTGGAGCTCGTCCTCCGAGAAGTCACCCCGGCAGACCGCATCCAGCTGCGCGAATATTTCCGCCTTTGCCGCATCCAAATTGGCAAGCTGAATGCCGGAGGAGACCAGAAGCAGCCCCTTGCGGATGTCGATGATGGAGCTGGCATAGTAGCAGAGAGAGAGCTTTTCCCGCACGTTCAGAAAGAGCTTGGAACTGGGGCTGCCGCCGAAGAGATCGTTGAAAACGTAAAGCGCGGCGAAATCGGGATCCTCCATGCATTCACCGAGGCGCCAGCCGATGACGAGGTTGGTCTGGGAGACGTCCATCTCCTCCACCGTGCTGCGCGGTTCCGCTTCCAGAGCGTTCATGCGGATTTCGGTCCCGATCTCCATGTCGATCTCACCGCGGGGCAGGGTCGAGAGATGGTCCCGAAGCAGCGCCTTGACCTCGCGCAGAGACGCGCGGCCGCAGTAGAACAGCTCAATGGGGCTGGTCTGGAGAAGGGTGCGGTAATGACGGCTGAGCTTCTTGTAATTGATGGAACGGCAGCTTTCCTCGTCACCGTAGCGGCCGACGGCGAAATCTTCACAGCAGCACATCTCTTCAATGCAGCGAAGAACGGCATAGCTGCGCTTGTTGTTCATACGGGCGGAGATCAGATCCAGAAGCTTGTCGCGCTCACTCTCCACATAGGCCGGCAGCAGAAGACCGCCCCGTGTGACAGGGGAGAGCAGCAGGTCGAGGGTCAGCTCCAGAGAGTCCTTCAGCACGCCCTCCCCCTGGGGGAGAAAGTCGTCCTCCGGAAAGCTGGCATAAAAGCCGCAGCATTGAATCTCGCCGATCCGGCGGATAATGGGCTCGATGACGGTTCCGTAGAGTTCTTCCATTCTGGCGCTCAGCGTCTCCATATCGGGAAACGCAGAGGTTCCGCGCCGCAGGACAAACGGGATCAGTGCGTTCATCGATGCGGTTTCCCGGTTCAGCTGAGACAGAAGACTGACACTGAAGCAGGCGGTTTTGAATTTGTCCTCCCGCAGATGGGTCAGCCAGACACCGGGCCGAATCTCAGTTCTGGAATATTCCATAGGATATGAGCCTTCTTTCTGGTTTCTTGAAATAATATATTACTATAACATAAATATAGAAAAAATGGTAGAGAAAGATTCCCCCGCAAGGTGATTTTTACGGAAAAGACATAAGACGGACGGTGACGGGAACAGAACGGAAGGCCGAAAACAAAAATCCGGGGTGAAATCACAAGGTGACAAGAAAAAACACTTGACACCCGAGCCGCCTTGTGGTATGATCACCAAGCTTTCAAGCGGAGAGGGGGCGTCGGCATGCCGCAGACAGGCACGATGGAAGTGCTGTCCGGCCGCAGCGGGCGGACGAGTCCGCAGGACCGGGTGTATCTCAGCACGCTGCTGGATGCCTACGGAGAGCTCCTTGCCCCGCGCCAGCGGGAATGCTGTGATCTCTATTTCAACGAAGACCTGTCGCTCTCCGAGATTGCCGAAACCTGCGGCATCAGCCGGCAGGGGGCCTGGGATAATATCCGCCGCGGGTCGGAAGCCCTGGAGGAAATGGAGATGAAAACCGGGCTGCTGCGCCGGCAGATCAAGACAGGCGAGCGCCTTCGGCATCTGGCGGAGACCCTGCGGAAGCTGGAGACGATGTGCGGGGAGGAAAGCACACTGCGAGAGCGGATTCACGGCGCGGCCGAAGAGGTCCGGGCACTTCTGAAGACGGAGGACTGATGGAACATGGCGTTTGAGAGCTTATCCGACAAGTTAACCGCGGCCTTCAAGAAGCTGCGCGGCAAGGGCCGTCTGACCCAGGCGGACATCAAGGAAGCCATGCGCGAGGTGCGCCTGGCCCTCCTGGAGGCTGACGTCAGCTACAAGGTCGTCAAGGACTTTACGAAAACGGTGACGGAGCGCGCCAGCGGCGCGGAGGTGCTGGAGGCTCTTTCTCCGGCCCAGATGGTCATCAAGATCGTCAACGAAGAACTCTGCGGCCTGATGGGCGGCGAGAACGAGAAGCTTAACATCTCCTCAAAGACCCCGTCGGTGGTGATGCTGGTCGGCCTGCAGGGCGCCGGCAAGACGACAAACGGCGCGAAGCTGGCCGGGTACATCCGCAAGCAGGGAAAGCGCCCGCTGCTGGCGGCCTGCGATATTTACCGCCCCGCGGCGATCAAGCAGCTCGAGACGGTCGGCGCACAGCTGGATATCCCGGTGTTCCAGATGGGACAGACCAATCCGGTGGATATTGCAAAAGCGGCCGTGGAACATGCGAAGAAGCACGGCAACGACATTGTCTTTCTTGACACAGCCGGCCGTCTTCACATCGATGAGGCCCTGATGGCGGAACTACAGCAGATCCGCGACGCGGTGGAACCGGCGGAAATCCTGCTGGTGGTCGACGCCATGACCGGACAGGACGCGGTGAACGCGGCGACGGCTTTTGACGAGGCCCTCGGCGTGACCGGCGTCATGCTGACCAAGCTGGACGGCGACGCCCGCGGCGGTGCGGCGCTCTCGATCCGGGCGGCCACCGGCAAGCCGATCAAGTTCATCGGCACCGGCGAGAAGCTGGACATGATCGAGCCCTTCCACCCCGACCGGATGGCTTCGCGGATTCTGGGAATGGGCGATGTGCTGACGCTGATCGAAAAGGCAGAGCAGAGCTTCGACCAGAAGAAGGCGGCGGAGGCCGCGGAAAAGCTGCTCTCCAACCGCTTTACCCTGACGGATTATCTGGACCAGATGAACCAGCTCAAGGGAATGGGGGATCTGGGCGACCTCGCGGGAATGATTCCCGGGATGGATGCCAAAGCGCTCAAGGGCGCGAAGATGGACGACAAGCTGATGGCCCGCCAGGAGGCGATCATTCTCTCCATGACGAAGGCAGAGCGGCAGAACCCTGCGATGCTGAACTCCTCCCGCAAAAGGCGCATCGCCGCGGGTTCCGGAACCTCGGTTGTGGACGTGAACCGCCTGCTGAAGCAGTATGATGCCATGCAGCAGATGGTCAAGCAGCTCTCCGGCAAGAACATGAAGAAGCTGCAGAAAAAGATGGGCCGCATGGGCGGCGGCGGAGGCTTCCCCGGACTGGGCGGCGGCTTCCGATTCTGAATGATGTCATCGGCGGGTGAGCGGAATGCAGCGCGCCGCATGCATAAATTTCCCCGGCATTTATAATGAAACTAACTTGGAGGTGAAGATAGGATGGTTAAGATCAGACTTCGCAGAATGGGTGCAAAGAAAGCGCCTTACTATCGCATTGTTGTGGCGGATTCCCGCTTCCCGCGCGACGGCCGCTTCATCGAGGAAGTCGGCGTGTACAACCCGTCTGCTGACAGCGATAAGCTGAAGGTTGACATGGAGCGCGTTCAGTACTGGATCTCCAACGGTGCGCAGCCGACCGATACCGTACGCGGCCTGTTAAAAAAGGTCGAAGCATAAGTTAAGGAGTTTCCATGAAAGAGCTATTGACCTACATTGTACAGAGCCTTGTAGATCATCCGGATGAGGTCTCCGTGACCGAACGCAAGGTCGACGGAGAAACGATCCTCGAGGTCCGCGTGGCCGACGGCGATATGGGCAAGGTCATAGGCCGGCAAGGCAGGATTGTCAAGCAGATCCGTGTGCTGATGCGGGCTGTCGCCCAGAGAAAGGGCAAGAAAGTCTCAGTCGAGATTCTGGACTGAGAACGGAGTGTGGAGTTTGACCTGAGAATTCGTCTCGGGATGAACTTCACATTTCCTGTTTCCGGGACTCTTTGATTTGTAATCGGTTTCGATGCAAAGGAGAAAACCAAGTTGAAATACAGGCGGATGATCACAGGCCTTCTGCTTCTTGCGGTGCTGTGCCTGATGCTTTCGGGATGCGGAACGTTTCAGGTGCAGATGGCCAAAACCACCACGCGTATGGCAAAACTGGATAACTTTCATGCCGATGTCGAGGCCTATGCCGAAACGCGGATGAACATCGGCGGGCAGAAGATCCGCATGGATGCGGTTGTGACCGGCGGCTTTGATATGGCCTTGGATCCGCTTTTGATCAAAACGGACCTTCATCTGTCAACATTGGGGGTCGAGCGTGATCTGCGCCTTTATATCCAGAAGGAATACGACACATGGACCTTTGCCCCCTGGGACGAAGAGCGGCTGATCGACAAGGCGACCATCGAAGAGCGAAGCGCAAAGCGCAGCCGCGCGGTTCAGGCTCTGAAGCTGCTGATCAAGTGCGGAGACTTCTTCCTGGACCCGGTAGATGACACGGTGAATGATATTCCGGCACACCGATATGACGGAGTGCTGCCGGAGGAATATGTGAATGAGGCGCTGGTTCTGCTGAACATCATGGAGGAAGAAGAGGCGGCGCAGCAAAACACAGGGGATGATGCGGAAGTCTCATCCGCCGATCCGGCGGAGAACACGGCCGAAGGGGAAGCTTCCGAGGAGAGCGTGCCGGAGGGAATTCCCACCAGTATCTGGGTCAATGACGACGGAATGATCATTCAGGTGGATGTGGATCTGGCAGGCTATCTGCAGAAGCTGATGGATGGCGGCCTGGAGGACCTTCTGACGGATTATGATCTGGACGGTCTGATCCTGGCGTCCGAACTGAAGTATATCGATGTCCGTCTGACCTTCTCCCAGTTTGATGAAGTTCCGGCGCTTCGCCTGCCGGACAACTGACACGGAGCCTGAAAGCAGAATGAATGAGGCGAGATCATGAAACAGGCGTATATTGAAGCCGGACGCATCACCAACACGCACGGCGTCCGCGGAGAAGTGAAGATCGAGGTCTGGCTGGATACGGCGGAAGATCTCAAGCATTACCGCCGCATTTTTATCGACGGGCAGGAGAGAAAACTCCTCTCCGTCCGGCCGCAGAACCGCTTTGCCATCGCAAAGCTGGATCAGGTGGATGATGTCAACGCGGCAATGCCCTTCAAAGGCAAGACCGTCTATATCGCCCGGGAAGACGCACCGCTCCCGCCGGGCGGCTATTTCCTGCAGGATCTGCTGGAAGCACGCGTTGTATTGGAGGACGGAAGCGCAGTCGGCGTCCTGACGGAGATCCTGGAACGGCCGGCCAATAACGTCTATGTGGTAACGAATCCGGAGGGAAGGGAAACCCTGATCCCCGCGGTTCCGGCCTTTGTCCTCCGGGCGGATGCGGAGAACGGCGTCGTGACGGTGCGCCTGCTGGAGGGAATGTAAGCCATGGCAGAATTGCGGGTTGACATCCTGACGCTCTTTCCGGACACGGTGAACGCAATGCTCCATGAGAGCATTCTGGGGCGCGCGGCGAAAAAGGGGATTCTGGATCTTCGATGCACCCAGATCCGTGACTATACCGAAAACAAACAGTGCCAGGTGGATGATTACCCCTATGGAGGTGGCTTCGGCTGCGTCATGATGGCCCAGCCGCTGAAATCGTGCCTTGAGGCTGTCCTGTCCGAGGGGGAAACACATCGGAGAGTGATCTATCTCTCGCCCCAGGGAAAGCCCTTTACCCAGGAGACAGCGAGGCGCCTGCAGCGGGACTATGACCATCTCGTATTGGTCTGCGGTCACTATGAGGGAATTGACGAGCGCTTTATCGAGGCCTGTGTGGACGAAGAGATCTCTCTGGGCGACTTCGTGCTGACCGGGGGAGAGATCGCGGCCCTGGCGGTGACGGACGCCGTCTGCCGGCTGGTGCCGGGCGTTCTGTCCGATCCCCAGTGTTACATCGGTGAAAGCCACTGGGACGGACTGCTTGAGTATCCCCAGTACACCCGACCGGAAGTCTGGGAGGGGAGAGCGGTGCCGGAGGTGCTGCTGGGCGGCGACCATGAGAAGGTAGGACGCTGGCGGCGCCTGAAGCAGCTGGAACGGACGAGAGACAAACGGCCGGATCTGTTTCGCGCCTTTCAGCCCGAAAGCGAAGAGGACAGAGAACTGCTCAGAGAGCTTGAACGGGCGGAACATACCGTCCGCCATACCGAGCCGGTGACCTGCCGTCCGGCCACGGAAGAAGACCTGCCGGAGATCCTTCGCATTCGGGAAGAGGCGAGACGAAGTCTCAAAAAGCTCCGCGTGGATCAGTGGCAGGGGCGTGAGCCGGACGAAGCGCGCTTCCGCGAGGAAATCGGGCAGGGGGAGTGCTTTGTGCTGCTGCACGGAGCGGAGATCGGCGGCTTCTTCACACTGAGCCGGAGACCGGAGCCCTGCTATGAAGATATCCGCGACGGAAAGTGGACCGAAGTGCCGGCCAGCGCGATCCTGCGCCATGCCGCGGTCTCGGAAAAATACCGCGGGAGCGGACTTGCCGAAGCGCTGATCCGCGCAGCGGAGAACGAGACCCGGGCGGCCGGACTTCGCTGCCTGCGAACGGACACCCATCGCAGAAACAAGCCCATGCAGCGGCTTCTGCGGGATACGGGATTTCGCTATCGCGGCAATGTGGACGTGGAAACAGAAGCGGGGCATGACCCCGCACGCCAATGCTTTGAAAAACTGCTGAAGGAGAAAAAGGCATGAAACGGACCCAAATCTTCACCCTCGTTATGGCCATCTTCTGGACGCTTGTCGGTGTACTGGCCCTGATCCTGGCGGCGCGCAGCACGGGCCTGGACACCAGCATGAAAATCGTGCTGGCATTCCTTGCCTTTGTGGCCATCGCCGGAAACTGGCTCCGGTGGTACCGCAGCCGATGAGCAGGCTTACCGATCCTTCCGAGATCCGCCGTCTGCTGGATGCCTACGGTTTTCGGTTTTCCAAATCCCTGGGACAGAACTTCCTCATCGACGCGTCCGTGCCGGAGCGGATCGCCGACAGCGTCGGCGCCGACCGGGAGTGCGCGGTGCTGGAGGTCGGGCCGGGAATCGGCTGTCTCACGGCGGAGCTTTCCAAACGTGCCGGACAGGTCCTGTCTGTGGAACTCGACCGCAGGCTGCAGCCCCTTCTACGGGAGACGCTTGCTTCCGCCGACAATACGGAGATTCTGTTTGCGGACATCATGAAGCTGGACCTGAGGGAACTTGCATCGGAGCGTATGACACGGACGACGAAGCTTGTCTGCGCGAACCTCCCATATAACATCACATCGCCTGTCCTCACCGCCTTGATCGAGGCGGACTGCTTCGAGCGGATCTGCGTCATGATCCAGAAAGAGGTGGCCGAGCGCATCTGCGCCGGGCCGGGAACGAAGGACTATGGCGCGTTCGGCCTGTTTGTACAGTGGTTTTATGAACCGGAACTGCTGTTTACCGTGCCGCCGCACTGCTTCATGCCGCAGCCGAAGGTTACCTCGGCGGTGATTCGCCTGACAAGACGCGCTGTGCCGCCGGCAGAGGTACAGGATGAGAAGCTGCTCTTCCGCGTGATCCGCGCGGCCTTCAACCAGAGACGCAAGACCCTGGTCAACGCCCTGAGCGCCGCGGAGCCCCGGCTTTCAAAGACGAACTGTGAAAGAATTCTCAAACTTTGCGATTTGGACACAAATATTCGAGGTGAAAAGCTGAATCTTGTGGATTTTGCAAGAATCAGCAACGAAATAGCGGATTTAGGAACTGCCGATTTGTAAGGAAAATGCATTGATTTTAATGCGCGTTTTATGTTAAATTATGCCTTGGCCTGAAATATTCTAATTTTGATTATTATGTAAAGTGGAAAGGAAAAAGACAATGAGCAAAAAGTATGTCTATCTGTTCTCGGAAGGCAATGCGAACATGCGTGAGCTGCTCGGCGGAAAAGGTGCCAACCTCGCCGAGATGAGCAACATCGGTCTGCCGGTTCCCCAGGGCTTCACCATCACCACCGAAGCCTGCACCCAGTATTATGCCGACGGCCGTCAGATCAATGACGAAATCATGGCGGAGATTATGAAGAATGTCGCCACCATGGAAGAGATCAACGGCAAGAAGTTCGGCGATCTTGAGAACCCGCTGCTGGTTTCCGTTCGTTCCGGCGCCCGGGCCTCTATGCCGGGCATGATGGACACGATCCTGAACCTCGGTCTGAATGACGATGTCGTCGCCGCCATGATCAAGGGTAACCCCGATCCCAAGTTTGAGCGCTTTGTCTATGACTCCTATCGCCGCTTTATCCAGATGTTCTCCGACGTCGTCATGGAAGTCGGAAAGAAGTATT
>CAMKEK010000050.1:0-8628 GCA_946411545.1 uncultured Clostridia bacterium | reverse complement strand
TAGTCCTTAAAGGACTCGGCTTCCGCGGTGATGCCCAGCTCTTCGGGCCAGAGGGAGAGCTCCTTGGTGTGGGTACCGGAACCGTCGCCGCGGGAGACAAAGGTGAACTTGCCGTCGGCGATGGCCTTGAAGGCCGCGAGGACATCCTCCGCGTCCTTTACTCCGGCAGGATCGGCGGACGGACCGCAGAGTACAAAGTAGTTATACATATAGGTCAGGCGCTCGGACTCCATGCCGTCCAGAACACAGGAAAAACCATCCGCAACAAAGGCCTCTTCCTGCTTCTTGGAATGGACGAGAATCAGGTCGGCGTTGCCCATCTTGGCATTGGCGATGGCCTTGCCGGTGCCGGCAGAATAGACCTCGACCTCATAGCCGTACTTCTCTTCAAACATCGGAAGCAGGCTGCCAAGCAGGCCGGAGTCATTGACAGAGGTGGTGGTGGAGAGACGGATCAGCTTCGTCTCGTCAGTGGCCTCAGGGATGTCGGCCGTGGAGACGGGGCGGTCTTCCTTGAGATAGAAGAGGTATTCGCCGTATTCGGCAAAGCCGTAGTCTGCCGCGGCAGCCTCACCCTCTTCGGAAAGCAGCCAGTTGATCAGCGCGGCGGCGCCGACGGTGTTGAGCTCCACATCCTCGACGGCGTTGCCGTCGGCATCCACGAAGGGGGCCTCGGGGTTCACAGCGAGAAGGGAGTAGTTGTTGATCATGTTGTCGTCGGCTTCCTTCAGGATCATCGTGTCAACGACAAGCGCGTCGGTCTCTTCAGCGGGTGCGTCCGCGGCAAAGGCGGAGATCCCCAGGGAGAAGAGCATGACCAGGGCAAGCAGCAGGGAAAGGGTCTTTTTCATGATAGTTCCTCCTGTAAAAAAATACTCTTTCCAGAACAAAACAGACCCAGCATGGCTGTGTCGGTTCTGCTTGAAGGAAAGAGGCTCGTCCACCGCTTTTCAAAAGCGTATGAAATTGAAAAAATAGTATCACCCGCAGAACCAAAATACAAGAATCAAAGGTGTGTTCCGCGCGAAATAAGATGAAGATGAACGAAAATGAACATATAAAGAGGTCCTGCGGCGTTACCGATAAAGGCCGCGGACTTCCGGAAAAATGTCCGGATCGTGCCCGGACGCGGCGAGGGCGGAAGCGGCCTGCCTGCCGACGGAAGCGGCCTCAGCGACAGCAGAGTCCACCAGCTCGTGCACGTGGTGACAGTTCCCGGCGAAGGAGAGCCAGTCCGGTGAACCGAGACCGGAGACCAGCGCCCGTTCCGGAATCAGACCGACCGCCGTAACGAGGGTGTCGCAGGGAATATGCGTCTGCGCTCCGGTATCAAGCTGCCGGAGAAGAACGCCGGTGAGCCTTCCGCTGCCGTACAGCTCCGTGACCGTGGTCCGCAGGAGCAGCGGAATGCCGCTGGGCTCCAGAAAGCGGTGATAATTGCGGGCAAGTCCGCCGTAATGATCCCCCTGCTCCGCAACCGCGATGACGTGGGCGCCGGCCTCCTGCAGCCCAGCCGCCATGATCATGCCGAGATCCCCGCTGCCGAGGATAAGAATTTCGGCTCCGGGGAGGCGGTGCCGGAGATTCAGAAGCTCCTGGGCCTGTCCGGCGGTAAAAACACCGGAGGGACGCGTCCCGGCTACCGGGAGAGAGCCGATGGAGCGCTCGCGGCAGCCGGCGGCAAGGATCAGCCGATGAAAGCTCAGCTCCGTCAACCCTGCGCGGGAGGACAGAAGGGCACGACGATTCCCGGAGACGGAAAGAACCTCCGTCTCCGGCAGCAGACGGACACCGGTGTTCTTCAGCCCTGAGAGGAGAAAGGAGGCATATTCCGGTCCGGTTATTTCCGTACCGAAGACGGCCCGGCCGAAGCCCCGGTGACTGCACTGGCGGAGGATACCGCCGGGAGCAGAGGCACTGTCCACAAGAACCAGGTCACGGACACCCGCCTTCCATGCGGCGGCAGCGGCGGACATCCCCGCGGCGCCCGCACCGATGATCAGAAGTTCACAGTGTTCCATCTGCGCCTCCATACACGAGGGAATCCCCGCCGGACTGTGTGACCGCATCTTCCGATATGCCAAGTGCTTCCGCAAGGATGGGAATGAGCTTTTGCCGGCAGCGGGCTCCCTGGCAGGGCCCCATCCCGGTGCCGAGCCGGTGCTTGAGTCCGTCCAGCGTCACCGCACCGCGATGAATTGCCTCCAGAACTTCACCGCGGGTGATTCCCTCGCAGCGGCAGAGCAGTTCACCGTAATCCGGATTCCGCCGGACCGCCTCACAGCGTGCGTCAAAACCCAGACGCTTCATCCGGGGGATCCCGCTGCGTCCGGGAGAAAAGTCCGGGTTCGGAGACAGCCGCAGATCTGCGGCCGTCTTCTCGGCAAGATAAATCCCGAGCTGATCGGCACAGGTCAGACCGGGAGTCTTGACCCCGATCAGACTCCGGAAGCCGGGAGCGGGATGCTCGATGACAAAGCTGCCGATGCTGCTGCCGTCGGGACGCTGCGGATTCGGCCGGAGCGCCGCAAAGGAACGGATGATGTGGTCCTCGGAGAAGCCCGGGAAAACCTGCCCGGCGAAGCGGCGGACAAAGGCGAGGCCCGCTTCGCTCACGGACCAGTCAACCCCGTTCTCCCGCTCCGAGGGGCCGAGCAGCAGACTGCCCTCCACGGTTGGGACCGCGTTGAGACCTTTCCCGCCGTCTTCCGGCTCCGCCTGGATGATGTGAGAAGGATGCGGACCGGCATCCCGGTCAAGAATCAGATAGTCGCCGGAAGTTGGGTAAATGCTGACATCGCAGGGGAAAATGAGCCTTTGAACATGATCGGCCTGCATGCCGGCGCAGTTGATAATCGCTCGGGAGAAAAAATCCCCCTGTGTGGTGATGAGACGATAGCCGTCCTGTTCGGGACGAATGGAGAGCACACAGGTATTCCGAGAAAGCTGCGCCCCGTTCTGCAGGGCGTTTTCACAGGCGGCGATGCAGAGCTCCCAGGGGCTGACCGTTCCGGCGGTCGGCGCATACAGGGCACTGCTGACACCGTGGTTGAGGCAGGGTTCCATGGCTTCGGCCTCCCGGCCGGAGACCAGAGAGAGATCGGGCACAGCGCTCTGCAGCCCTTTCTCATATTTCGAGCGGAGCACGGCGTCCGCTTTCGGCCCGTAACTGAGCATCAGCGAGCCGCAGCGGGAGAAGGGAACGTCCAGCTCCTGGCACAGCCTGCCGAAGGCCTCGTTCCCCCGAACGGTCATCGACGCCTTCAGAGTGCCGGGCTTGTGGTCATAACCGGGATAGATGATCGCGGAATTGGCCCGGGAGATACCGGTACAGACATCCTCGCGGGCTTCCAGAAGAAGGATGGAGGCGTCCCAGCGGCAGAGGTTCCGGGCGGCAAAGCAGCCCAGCAGACCTCCGCCGATGACGGCAACATCGAAACGCTCCATCTCAGACCAGATCGATGATCTCGCCGGGCTGATCCAGGGTGTATCCGCCCATGGCGGTGATACGCTCCGCAAAGGCCGGGCTCTTCAGCGTCTCGATGAGCTGCCGGACCATGGGGGAAGACCAGGCGGTCTCAGGGATCAGCAGGTCATATTCTTCCACACAGACGGGGATGAAGTCCAGGTCATAAAGCCGTGCGGTGGAATAAATCCCCATGCCCGCATCGGCGGAGCTGCTGGCAATCTGAACGGCGACGGAGTTGTGGGTCATCTCCTCGCGCTCGTAGCCGTAGATCTGGTCCGGGCGGATGCCGTATTTCCCGCAGAGATAATCCATCAGGATGCGCGTGCCGGAGCCTTTCTGGCGGTTGACATAGCGGACCCCCTCTCGCGCAATGTCGGAGAAGCCCTGAATCCCAAGCGGATTTCCCTTCTGCAGCATGAGCCCCTGCTGACGCCCGACGCAGCGGACGAGGTAAACGCCGCCGTGGGGGAAGTACTTGCGGATATAACTGCGGTTATAGATACCGGTCCCGGTATCCAGCAGGTGGATGCCGGCGGCATGCGCCTCCCCGCGGCGTACAGCCATGATGCCACCCATGGAACCGACATGAGCGGAGCTGACATACATGCTGTGGTTGGCGGTATGGATCAGATCGGAGAGCTCATCCAGCAGCGGATCGTGGCTGCCGATAACGACGAGGGTGTTCTTGAGCTTTTTCTTCGCATTCAGCAGGCGGACACGGACCTCTTCACCGGACTGGAAGCCCTCGGTCCCCTGGGGAACCTCGACGATGCCGTCGGCCTTCATGAAGGAGGAGACCACGCCGCTGCCGCGGGGCAGAGGAGAAGCGGTGAGCCGGTCGCCGACATAGCCCATCCGGACGCGGACGTATTCCTGATACTTGAGACCGGAGACCACCGGCCGTGTCAGAATGGCACGGGTCCGGCTGCGGCTTTCACTCTCCCGGCCGAGCCACAGTTCAATCAGCGGCCGCAGCAGTTCCTCAATGACGATGATGCCGGAGACCGGGTAGCCGGGGACACCGAGAATCGGCTTCGGCCCGCGGCAGCCGAGGATCGCGGGCTTGCCGGGCTTGATGGCGATGCCGTGATACAGCACCTGCCCGACGTCCCGGATGGACGCGGTGGAGTAATCGTCGCGGCCGGCGGAGGAGCCTGCGTTCAGGATGACCATGTCGCACTCATCCGCAGCCTGCCGGAGCACGGCACGGATCTCGTCAAAGCGGTCCGGGACGATGGGATAGGTTTTCGGTACGGCGCCCCAGTCGCTCAGCATGGCGGAGAAAATGGAGGAATTGAACTCCAGGATTTCTCCGGGCTTCGGGTCGGCGCAGGGCGGGATGATCTCGTCGCCGGTGGGAATGATGGCGACGACGGGCCTGCGGATGACCTCAAGCTCCGTCACGCCGCCGGCAATCATGGCGCCGATGGCTGCGGGAGTGACCTCGGTATAGCCGGGGAGAATCATCTCTCCGGCGCAGATGTCCTCTCCGATCTGGCGGATATGCTGCCAGGGAGCTGCCGCGGCATGGATGGTGACGCTGCCGTCGTCGTTTTTTACAATATCTTCCACCATGATGACCGCGTCACAGCCCTCCGGCACCGGGTCTCCGGTGTCGACGACGACATACTGATCCTCGCGGAGGATAACGGGGGTGGTCTCCGTCGCGCCGAAACTGTCCCGCGCGTGCAGGGCGATCCCGTCCATGGCACTGGCGGCATAGTGAGGGGCATTGATGTTGGCATAGACGGCACGGGAGGTCACACGGCCGTAGGCATGCTGTACGGCGACCATCTCAGTCTGCGGGCCGAAGCCGTTTTCGCGCAGCAGAGCGAGGTAGTCTTTTTTCGCCTGCTCCAGCGGGATGTTGGTCAGATATTCAAAGCTCATGGTAAACCCTCCGTATCAGTTCAGATAGACCTGGACCGGAGCGCCTTTCGGAAGACCCTCGCAGTCCCGTTCAATGCAGAAAAAGCCGTCCGCTCCGGCCAGCTGTGTGATCAGCCCGGACTTGGAACGGATGGGGAGCGCCAGGACACGTCCGTCCTGACGGAGCAGCCGGCAGGCGTTCACCTGAGCGCGGCCGTGGTTGGCCCCGACACTCTCGCTGAGCTCTGCCGTCACGGACCAGAGAGGGCGCTCCCGCCCTGCAAGCCGGTCCAGCAGGGGAAGCACAAACAGCCGGGCGACCACGAAGGCCGCGACCGGGTGGCCGGGCAGACCGATGAGAGGCCTGTTTCCGACACGGCCCATGATGGTGGGCTTGCCTGGCTTGAGGGCAATGCCGTGCAGCAGCAGCTCGCCGAGCGACTCGATGATGCGGCAGGAGGCGTCCTTGACGCCGACGCTGCTGCCGCCGGAGAGAATCACCGCGTCGCACTCCTGCACGGCGCGGGTGACGGTTTCCCGCAGAAGCTCCTCATCATCCACGATGATGCCGTAAGAATGCGCTTCAGCTCCCTGCTCCGCAAGCAGCGCGCTGAGCAGGGCTGTGTTTACATCACGGACCTGACCGGGCAGGGGCTGCTGATCAGGCGGGACGAGCTCATCCCCGGTGGAAATGATGCCTACTTTCAGCCTGCGCTGTACCGGGACAAGCGTCTTCCCGATGGCGGCCAGAGCGCCGATGTCCTGCGCCGTGAGAACGCGTCCGGCTCGGAGTACGATCTTGCCGGGGCAGACGTCGTCTCCGCGGAAAATGACGTTCATGCCGGGGGCACCCGGCTTCATGATGCCGATGGTGCCGTCTCCGTAGTCTTCGGTATACTCCAGCATGACCGCACAGTCGGCCCCCTCCGGCAGTGCGCCGCCGGTCGGTACATAGGCGCAGTTTTCACGAAGAAGGGCAAAGCCTGCGTCCTCGCCCATGCGAATCTCCTCCTGGAGGGAGAGAACAGCCGGAATCGCGTCGGAGCAGCCGAAGGTATCCGCGGCCCGGAGTGCATAGCCGTCGACGGTGGAGCGGTTGAAATCGGGCACATATTCCTCCGCGGTGATGTCCGCGGAGAGGGTGCGCCCGGCTGCCGACTCGAGCGGAACGAATTCTGTCAGCCCCGAAATGGGTTTAAATTGGTCGTGAATCAGACGAAGAACTTCCTCGGGTGTCTTAACCTGCAGCATCTGTCACACCTCCGCGATGATTGAGCCGATATCCCGGTAATTGTTTCCGGTGAAGTGGCTGATTTCCTTCCGAAAGGCGGGAGCGCGGAGAATCGACAGCAGGCGGTCCGCCGCGTCCGTTTCAAGAAAATCTTTTCGGACCACGAGATCGAAGCGCTCTTCCAGAAGCGGGATGAAGTCCAGACCGTCGATCTGCCGGGAAATCCGTTCTGTCCCGATGGCGAGATCGGCCTCTCCGGAGGCAATTGCCGCCGCCATGGTCAGGTGCGAGCGCATCTCACGTTCATACCCCGCGACCATGCGCGAATCCAGACCCATGCGGCGGAGCTGCCCGTCCAGCAGAATCCGCGCGCTGGATCCGGGACGCCGGTTCAGAATAGAAAGATCCCGCCTGGAGAGATCGCGCCATCCGTGAATCTCCTTCGGATTCCCGGCGGCGACATAGAAGCCCTGGGTACGGTAGGAGATGTTGATGAGGGCGGCGGGGACTCCGGGCATGAGCTTCTTTACGAAAGGCGTGTTGAAGGCCTTCTCCTCGGCGTCATAGAGATGGCAGGCGGCCGCGGTGACCCGCTGCTCATAAAGCGAGAGAAGCCCTTCAAAACTGCTGAGGTAGCAGCGCTGGGCCGTCACGCCGGCCTGATGGAGATAATTGGTGAGAATGTCGAGCACAACATCCTGCCCGGAGATCACAAGCGATGGAAAAGCGTCCTGCTCAGGAGACAGCAGAGCGCTGTGAACATCAACCTGACGCACCGGCTGCACGCTCTGTTCATGGCGGGAACGGGCGATGTAGCTGTCCACGTCGTCCTGCGTGAAGCGGACCTTTCGGCCGATTTTATAGGAGTTAATCTCTCCGCGCCGGATCAGGTCATAGATCGTGGATTTGCTCACATGGAGAATGTCCGCGACCTCCTGGGTGGAGAGCGATTTGTTCTGTGCCATGGCGGATCACCTTCAAGAATCATATTCCCGATTATTATAGCGGGTTTGCGCCCATGATACAAGAGTTAGAGAAGTCGAACGTACAGACGGTTTCGTACCGGTTCGTACAAATTCGCACGGAGAAAGAGACAAAGAGGTGCTGTGTTCGGGGCGCTTCATACCAGTTCGCACGGAAATGGGGATGGAAGCTTGCCAGGAAAGGGAGGAAAAAATATAATAAAGTCATGCAGATCGAAACAAAAGAAATATTGTTTGTAATTACCAGGAATCAAATACAGGAGGTACATGATGAGCAACGCTTACTATGAAAAAATTGCCCGCATCAATCTGACCACCGGTGAGATCAAGGTCGAACCGCTGGACCTCAAAATTGCCCAGAAGTTTATCGGCGGCCGCGGCCTCGGCACCAAGATTCTCTATGACGAGGGCGTGGCAACCGCGGACCCGCTGTCCGCAGACAACAAACTCGTCTACATCACCGGACCCATGACCGGCTCCAACTCCCCGTCTTCCGGACGGTACATGGTCGTGACCAAGTCCCCGCTGACCGGCATGATCGCCTGCGCCAACTCCGGCGGCATCTGGGGCGCCAAGCTGAAGTTTGCCGGCTGGGATGCGCTGATCGTGGAAGGCGTGGCGCCGGAGTGGAGCTATATCAACATCACGGATGACAAAATCGAGATCCTCGACGCCAGAGAGTACCTGGGCATGCTGAGCGAAGAGATGGACGACAAGCTGAAGGCGAAGCACGGCGATGCGTGTTCCGTCCTGAACATCGGCCCCGCCGGTGAAAAGCAGGTGCTGCTGGCCGCCGTCATGAACGACAAGGACCGTGCCGCCGGCCGTTCCGGCACCGGCGCCGTCATGGGCAGCAAGAAGCTCAAGGCCATCGTCGTCACCGCCACCCGCAAGCAGCTGGATGTCATCGCCGACGTGGAGGCCCTGAAGGAGGCCAACAAGGCCTGCCTCAAGATCATGACCGCCAATCCCCTGACCGGTGAAGGTCTGCGCGCCCTCGGCACCGCTTCCCTCGTCAATGTCATCAACGGCATCGGCGCCCTGCCCACCAAGAACTGGCAGGAGAGCTACTGCCC